>NZ_VCDP01000055.1:0-8785 GCF_033949345.1 Xenorhabdus littoralis | reverse complement strand
GTTTTCTAAAAGGAACTACGAATGAAATATCCAACGGTAACTGTTAATGGCGTATCTGTTCGTGTGGATAAAGCAGGGCGATACAGCCTTAATGACCTACACGCAGCGGCAGTATTAAAAGGTGAAGCAATAGAATCGCAGCTCCCAAATAAATTTATTCGCAACGCATCAATAAAAAGATTCGTCTCAGCACTGGACTCCAGAAAACAAAAAAGTCGTCTGAAAGAAAATCAATCACTTAAAGTTGTTAATGGTGGTAGTGACCAAGGTGTTTGGGGCGCTGAACTTTTAGCAATTCGTTATGCAGCATGGATTAAACCCGAGTTCGAAATCAGCGTATATGAAACATTCCGTGAGGCAACACTTAACGGCATATCGAATATGACCATGCTTAATAGGATTGATTTACTCATTGCAAGCGAAAAGCAAGAGGTAAGCGTCTGTGTTTGCAAGATGAATCAATGGGGCGTTGGTGGACGCAAGAAGATGCTAGCTGATACCCGACAGAATATTGTTGCGCAAATGGACCCTGACATGGTTTCAATCATGGAAGGTACGACATAAGGATTGATCTTACAAAATTCTCCAAAGCATCCCCAAACGGGTGCTTGATAGAGTTTTGTGTCGGTTTTAGGCGGGTGTGGTCTGGCTGAGATAGCGGGTCATATAAATTGAACCAGTTGAATATGCTAAATAAGGTAAAGAAGCTGACAGTGATCTGAGTGTAAAGTAGACTGAAACTCCAATGATATTAATGAAGAAAGGGAGTTTTGTGTATGGGAATGGTGATACTACCAGCGGTCGCTTTATTACTATTGCTTGGTGCTGTCTGTCTGATTTCTCTTGTTGCTACCGTCTGGATTGACCTACAGAAAGGAGTACGTGCTACTCCACTCTCTATTATTATTCCAGTATGTGGCTTAGCTTTGTCATCCTATGGGCTTTATAAGCTAAAGTTTATACACTGGTTTTTATAGTTTTTGAGTATGATAAAAATTTGAAAATTGTATAACTAACCACCTCCGGGTGGTTTTTTACTATATAGGGATAATGAAATGGCACTCACCGACAAACAAGAGATGTTTTGTCGCGAGTACCTCGTTGATTTGAACGCCACACAAGCGGCAATTCGTGCGGGGTACAGCGATAAGACTGCAAACCGCACTGCGTCTGAGAACCTGTCAAAACCTGGCATCCAATCACGCATTACTGAATTCAAAGCCGGGCGCAATGAAGAGGTCGGCATCAACGCTACCCATATTGCGATTCAGGCATCCGGCAGATAAAAAAGACAGGGATGATCCAAACAATAAGCGCTATGAGCGGTATTTACTCCGGGCATCATTTATCAATGCGACAGGGCGTACACTGAGCGGGTTACTGGGGATTGCATTTAGTAAGCCAGTCAAAATCAATATCTCAGGCGGGGTTGAATATTTGGAAACCGATATTGATGGTGAAGGGCAGCCGCTAACACAAATGATACGTGATTCGTTGTCTCAAGTATTGTAGCGTGGGCGAGCAGGTCTATTGAGTGATTTTTCAGGTTCAGTTATTCAATCAGAGGCGGAGAAAGGTCGTCCCTACATCCGGTTATTTACAGCAAAGGAAATCATCAACTGGCGGGTGACAAACGGGAAAACCTCTCTGGTGGTGGTCATTACAAAGAGCCGAGAGACTCAGATGATTTTGATTTGCAACTGGTTGATTACTTTCTTATTACAGCACTCGCCACAACAGTTTGGCTATCTCCGTTCATGTTGGAGTCTTGAACTTATTACTCATTAAATCAATGTATTACTCAATATATCTCTCTCAAAGTACACTCTATCGCTATTTTTGTCGGGCAGGAATGGTCTGGCGAAGGGCCGCCCCCACCTTAAGATTACCTGATCCTGAACATGATGAAAAAATGGCAAAAATCACCGAAGACTTATCCAAAGCCTCAGAGCAACATCTGGTTTTTTATGAGGATGAGGTGGATATCGATCTGAACCCAAAAATCGGGGCAGATTGGTGTTTCAAGGGACAGCAAAAGCGTATTGTGACCCCCGGAAAGAACCAAAAACACGATTTTGTGGGCTGCCTCAATGCGAAAACGAAAGAAATTACTTATATCGGCGGCTTAAAAAAGAACTCTGATTTATTAGACTGTTAAATGAACTTAATCATCAATACGTTGACGCTAAGACAATCACGTTGATTTTAGATAACTATTGTATTCATAAAAGTCGGAAAGTAATGGCTTGGTTGGCAAAAAATCCTAAATTTAATCTTCTCTTTTTACTGGTTTATTCCCCTTGGTTGAATAAAATTGAATGTCTGTGGCAATCCTTGCATGAAACCGTGACACGAAACCACTGTTGTCAATTTATGTGGCAATTGCTTAAACATGTCAAAGCCTTCATGGAAACCACTTCATTACAACAGCAAAAACCCGGGATGATAAAAATGAGTGTATCACTATTATGAAAACTTATTTATCATGCTCTACCATAGCTTCAGATGTTGAATTTTCCTCATATTCTACCAATAAGAAATTATCTCTTATTTTCTTAGATAATTCAGTGTTACTGGAAACATAGGGAAATATTGTTTTTAACATTTTTTGTATATTTGAATCACTTACACTATAACCAAAGAAAATGATAGGGTTATGTATGAGTAATGATAATAATTGAGCACGTATTAAATCATATTTATATTCAAATAACCTATAATCTTCCTTTATGATAATTATATCATCTGAACTACTAATACAGCTATGTATTTTATAAACAGAGCCATACGGATGACTTAAAAGAATATTATTTCCAATCAAAGGCTAGAATTAAAATATTTTCCCCACTAACTTATCATAATTGGTGGTTATTATTTAACCTATATTTTCCTTATCTTAAGAAATTCATTGAGTTCACACTGTTTATCATCTATTATAATTTTATCTTTTAATAACTTAGTTATATATATTTTTAGTCTACTTTAATTTGTTTCATTATTCATGTTTTCATAAAAAATATTATTTATTTATTTATTTCAATCTACCCTCCCTATTATTTTGCAGATTCTCATTAAATGGTTTTTCTATTTCAGTGGCTATTTTTTCATACTTACACTCTCCATTTATATATTTTTTAGACTTAATATCTAAGTATATTTATTTATTTTCTGTTAACTCATAATATGCGTGTTGAAGCAATCCATTCCAGTTAAATGAATTCTTCAGGTATCGTAAACTAAAACCTGACCCAATAAATAAAACAAGGTGATTTTTGAACTGTGAGGCAAGTTCTTGAATATCCATACCTATTCTCAATGTAGACATACGATACCCTCAATTTAAACAATCACATATATTAGTAATAATGACTCCTTGTGATTATTTTATAAAATGACTCAAGGGAAGGATGAAAGACTGATTTTTAACCTAACTATGCAAATGAAACACTGATTGATACTTTAGCAGGACCAAATTGAATAATATCCATCTGAACACAAGTTTCATTGCATACAATTTAAGATTAAAAAATGCTCATAGATCTTGCTCTGTAAAATGACTGCCATAGCTGCTTCATTTCACTTTCGTTAATATGTTATAGATATAATAATAACCTTTATGGTGGACTTGTACTCATCCTTCGAAATATTCACAGATTTTTTCGCTCCAACATAGGAATATTTCTATGAAAAACGAAAGTAGAAATCCGCTTGGAAAATGTCCTTTTTTCCTCACTACAGCATAGCTCAAGTTCTAGTAAAGCATGACCAGTAAAGGAATGCTTTGAGTTATAGCAAAAGTAGATGAGCAGGTGTCTTCACAAGCAGACTGCCACAATAAGTAAAAGATTAGTACGATAGCTGGAAATACAGCAGATTAGCTTGATGAAGTATGATGGAAATCATTTATGTTTTTAATGATTTTGATATAATCATCGTAAATTCGGTGGTTATAAAACCACAATATTAACATGGTGTTTTACAAGATTAACACCAATACTACTAATGCACGATTATCACAGGAAGCACAATGTTAGCTCAGCTTTTTGAATATTTTTTTCAATCAATTGACTCCACTCTCGTAACAAACATTTTTATCTGGGCCGTTATTTTTATATTTTGTGGTGCATGGTGGTGCGATCATAAAAACATTTATAGTAAATTTCGTGAGTATGCTCCAACATTAATGGGAGCGCTGGGTATATTGGGTACATTTATCGGTATTATCATTGGCTTGCTTCATTTTAATACAGAGAGTATCGACACCAGTATTCCAGTGTTACTGGGAGGACTCAAAACAGCATTTATTACCAGTATTATTGGTATGTTCTTCGCAATCCTGTTTAATGGCTTAGATGCTTTCTTTTTCGCTAATAAACGAGACAGACTAGAAATAAGTGAACCTGAATCAATCACACCAGAGCATATCCATCGAGAGTTAAAAGAACAAAATCAACATCTGGAAAAATTAATTTCTGGGATGAACGGAAGTGAAGAAGGCTCTCTTGTTGCACAAATTAAATTATTGCGTAATGAAATCAATGATACTTCTCGTGTACAAATATCTAATCATACTGACTTTAGCAATAAACTATGGGAACAATTGCAACAATTTGCTGAATTAATGGCTAAGGGGGCAACAGAACAAATTATTGATGCCCTTAGACAGGTTATTATTGATTTCAATAATAATTTAACAGACCAGTTTGGCGAAAACTTTAAAGCATTGGATGCCTCGGTTAAAAAGTTGGTTGACTGGCAGGCAAACTATAAAAACCAAGTTGAGCAAATGACTGAGCAATATCAACAAAGTGTAGAGTCTTTAGTTGAAACCCGTACAGCAGTCGCAGGGATCTGGGAAGAGTGTAAAGAGATCCCGCTCGCAATGTCTGAGCTACGTGATGTCCTGCAAGTAAACCAGCATCAAATTAGTGAACTCTCACAACATCTGGATACTTTCGTAGCTATACGTGATAAAGCAACAAATGTTTTACCTGAAATTCAAACTAAAATGACTGAAGTAGGCGAGTTGTTAAAACTAGGCGCTGTGAATGTCAGCGCCTCGCTTGAACAAACTAGCCAGCAAATACTCACCAATGCTTATTCCATGCGGGTTGCCCTCGATGAAGGCACGGAAGGTTTCAGACAATCTGTTACTCAAACACAGCAAGCTTTTGCTGCAATGGCACATGACGTCAGCAATTCCTCTGAAACCCTGACTAACACTCTGGGAGAGACCATTACTGAGATGAAACAAAGTGGTGATGATTTGCTGAAATCACTGGAGTCTCATTCCAGAGAGTTGCATCGTAACATGGAACAAAATACCACCAATGTTATTGATATGTTCAGTAAAACAGGTGAAAAATTTAATCAACAATTATCCAGCAATGCTGATAATATGTTCGGCTCCATGCAAACTTCATTTGATAAAGCAAACGCAGGTTTGACATCCCAGGTAAAAGAATCCATCGAGAAATTTGGCAGTTCCATTAACGAACAATTACATGCTTTTGAACAGGCAACCGAACGCGAAATGAATCGTGAGATGCAGTCGCTGGGGAATGCTCTTCTGTCTATCAGTAAGGGTTTCGTTGGCAACTACGAACGGCTCCTAAAAGATTACCAAACTATCATGGGACAGTTACAATCATTACTTTCTGCTCAACAAAACCGCAGGTAATAGCTAATGGATAAAATCATTGGCAAACTGCCCCCAAAAAAAGAGCAGGATAATGAACACTGGATTTCCATGTCAGACTTGATGGCTGGTCTGATGATGGTGTTTATGTTTATTTCTATTGCCTATATGCATTATGTTCGCATTGAGAAAGAAAAAATAAGAGAAGTCGCGGTCTCCTATGAAAACGCTCAACTTCAACTCTACAACGCGTTGGAGGCTGAGTTTGCAAAAGAGTTAGCTGCCTGGGATGCAGAAATTGATAAACAAACTCTTGAGGTTCGTTTTAAATCACCCGATGTTTTATTTGGCTTAGGGAGCACAAAACTTAAACCAAGATTTAAACAGATTCTTGATGATTTTTTCCCTCGTTATCTCAGAGTTCTTGATAAATATCAGGAGCATATTACAGAAGTACGCATTGAAGGACATACCAGTACAGACTGGAACGGTACTTCAAATTCTGATTACGCTTACTTTAACAACATGGAGCTATCTCAGGGACGCACACGAGCAGTACTACAATATGTGTACGATTTAAAAGAAAGTGCCGCTCACCAAAAATGGGTAAAAAATAAATTTGCAGCTGTCGGATACTCTTCAGCACACCCCATCCTTGATAAATCTGGCAAGGAAAACCCTAACCGTTCTCGGCGCGTTACTTTCAAAGTAGTGACTAACGCAGAGTTGCAAATCCGTCGAATCATTCAGGAGTAATTGATGAAACTATCTATTGATATTTCTGAGCTGATTCAACTGGGAAAAAAAATGATGCCGGAAGGCGTTGGCTTTTTTCTGGATGAAAAACCTGTTGTTTTTGACCCTATTGATATAGAACTCTCTACAGGTAAAGAAGTCAGTATTGCCGATCTTGATCCCGGTAGCGGTTTAATTTCCTATCAGGGTCGTCAGGTACTTTTATATATCCGTGATCATACTGGACGTTATGATGCGGCCACTGAGAATGGTGAGAAAGGGAAACGATTTCATATTGCCTGGTGCAAGACGTTGGATGAAATGCGCAAAAAAAATCGATTTGAGCGATATCATGCAACAAATCGTGTTGATGGTTTCTTTGAGATTGATGACGGATCAGGTCGGAGTCAGGATGTTGACTTAAGAGTTTGCATGAACTGCCTTGAGCGGCTTAATTACAAGGGCAGCATTGATAAACAACAAAAAAGAATTTCCTTTAACTCATTCTCTTTAAATGATTTTTTCTCACATTACAGCACCTGCTTTCGTCATATGCCGAAAGGGATTCATGACAGAGCAAATAGTGGTTATGTGAATAACTGGAAAGATATTTCCAAGATTACTCGAGAACAAGCAAATTATATCTGCAACGATTGCGGGGTGGACTTGAACTCTTCACGTTATCTGTGCGATGTGCATCATAAAAATGGTGTAAAGTATGATAATTCGCCTGAAAACCTGCATGTCCTTTGCAAAGATTGTCATCGGAAACAACCTTTCCATGAGGGGATGTTTGTCGCTCAATCTGAAATGGAAATTATTCAGCGCCTGCGCTCCCAGCAAGGTTTATTAAAAGTTGACTCTTGGAAAAAAATTTATGAACTCACTGATCCATCGCTTCATGGCGATATTAATATCATGCAGCATAAAGGATGCAAGCAGCCGGTTCTTGGGCTGGATTTGCAAAATTCCGAGCATGAAATTATTGCAACCGTAGAAGCAGCGTGGCCCACACTAAAAATTGCCGTGAACTTAACTGAAGTTCAAGCAGAAGGGTGGAAAATATTTACCGTCGGTGAACTCATTAAACAGATACAGTCTGGGGTTATATTTTAACCTTTTTATATCAGCTCAGACCTAAGCTGATGAGCAACTGTCTTTCACTTTAAACCGTGTGGAATGATTCGTCCCACGGTTTATTTGTTTTTATTATTGCATTGAGAATGACCAGTAATTTACGCATACAAGCAATGATGGCGACTTTGTTTGGCTTGCCTGCTTCGGTCAATCTCTTGTAGAAAGCACAGAGCACAGGATTAAATCTAATTGCCGTTAACGTGGCCATATAGAGCATTCGACGCACCATTGCTCTTCCTCCGAAAATTGTTCGTTTCCCTCGGAAGAATCCAGAATCTCGATTGAACGGTGCGACACCAATCAAGGCACTAATTTCCCGGCGTGTTAACTTACCCAGCTCCGGTACATCAGCTATCAAAGTGGCTATCGTGGCAGGACCAACGCCTTTTACTGTAGATAATAAATCAAGTTTGGCGCGATGAAATGTTTTTATATGGTTAGATAATGCAGACTCAATGACCTTAAGCTGTTCCTGTATGAAGCTGATCATTAAGGTGATGCTTTCTCGAATTTCTGGATGGCAACTTCCCAACCTTTGGCGTTCTGAGATGGAAAGTGTGACCAATTGGCGGCGACGCGCCATCATGGCTTGCAGCGCCCGTTGCTGAGTAGATGGTAATATCCTGGCTATTTTATCCCGGTCTGTTCGTTGGGATAAAACCAGAGCTAACTGTGCCAACACCTGAGCATCTATTTTATCGGTTTTGGCTAAGTTACCCATTGCCTTAGCAAAGTCACGGGCTTGTCGGGGATTAATGATGGCAACAGCCAGCCCCAGAGTCTGCAAAACACAGGCGACGGGTACCTCATAACCCCCTGTTGCTTCTAATACAACTAAATCAATTGCATAGTTAGCGAGTGTCACCGTGAGTTCATCATGGCCTTCAGGGGTATTTGGATATGTC
The DNA here is from genome assembly GCF_033949345.1 of Xenorhabdus littoralis. NCBI lineage: Bacteria > Pseudomonadati > Pseudomonadota > Gammaproteobacteria > Enterobacterales > Morganellaceae > Xenorhabdus > Xenorhabdus littoralis. The sequence goes on along the minus strand of NZ_VCDP01000055.1, from coordinate 370 downwards.
ATTACGGTTCCCTGAGCACCAAGTGCAATTTCAAGTGAAGCTTTGGCAACATCAATACCGACACAAATAGTTTCAGTCATGGTTCTTCGGCTCCCATTCTTGCAAATGCGAATTTTGTTTCAAGCAACTGTTCGGGTTTTTCGAAGAAAAGTAACAATCATGCGTCGAAAGCTCATTAACGGGCTTAATCCCTTGATGGTTATCTGACTGCATGATTGTTGCCAATCTAACTTAACCATAATAAACCAGTTTAAAGATACAAGATGGTCCCCACCACCCTGTGAGCGGTATGCTGGCAGGGTGTTTCTTTCAGGAGAAGGTCATCATGCAAAACGTTACGCTTATTGGTCTTGATCTCGGCAAACATTCT
>NZ_VCDP01000054.1:0-10565 GCF_033949345.1 Xenorhabdus littoralis | reverse complement strand
GAGATAGCTTTGGTGATCGGTGAACCTTACGAGGCTATGCGGCAGCGCTCCAGTGCGGAAATTGCCCCACAAGGTACCAGTAACATCGGGTTCAGAATCCCAAAAACCAATGCACGCTTACGCTTTATCGACCCGAAATATGGATTTATTACCCCTCCAGCCCGATTCTTTGCTGTCCTATACGCAGATGATGTCATCACTAGTGTACGCATGTCACCGCAAATCGAGCCATTGCTCTATGACGATGCGATCAAAATTGTCTTGGATTTACAAGAGCAGTGGCGTAAAGCGGGTTGGGTGATGGTTAAAGGGTATAAACCCTTAGTGAATACACCAGAATTGTATGAAAATCTTCGTCGTATGAAAGGTGGTGCAGGAACGACCTATTGGCAAGCTGCTGATCAATATCAGATTATGCTGAGTTTAGCCTTTTTCAAGGACGACAAACATCCCAATGACGAACGCTATTTGATCACAATGGTAATTTATAAACCGTGGTAATTAGGGGATTAGCACAAACCAAGATGGGTGTGAGAATATTATTTTTCACACCCACTATTCAGGATAGTTCTTCAGGACGAGGTGTAGAATGAGCTTATTACAACAAATTAGTCGGCGACGTGGTGGGTTGGTTTGCGCATTATTAATCGTTCTCAGTTTGACCACCACCTATCTTTACCATTCTTTTTATTCCGATAAACCAGAGATAGCTTTGGTGATTGGTGAACCTTACGAGGATATGCGACAACGTTCCAGTGCCGATATTGCTCCTGATCTTCCTGGTAAAATTTGGTTCAATATCCCAAAAACAGATGCGCGTTTACGTTTTACCGATCCAAAATACGGGTTTGTTACCCCAACTGCCCGATTCTTTGTCGTTAAATTCAATAATGGAATAATCGAAAGTGTACGCATGTCGCCACAAATCGAGCCATTACTCTACGATGATGCGATCAAGATTGTCTTGGATTTACAAGATCAGTGGTGCAAAGCAGGTTGGGTGCTTACTAAAGGGTATCAATCCTTGGCTAATACACCCGAATTGCATGAGAATCTTCGCCGTATGAAAGGTGGCGCTGGAGCGACCTATTGGCAAGCTGATAATCAGTATCAGATTAAACTGAATTTGGGACGTTTTAAAGATGACCGGCATCCTGATGAAGAGCGGTATTTGATCACATTAGTGATTTCCAAACCGTGGTAAGCAGGGGATAGCACAAACCAAGATGGGTGTGAGAATATGATTTTTTCACACCCACTATTTTTTTCCCAACGGGCAAATTTCAGCTCACTGGAGCGGACAAAGGTCAATAGTGTCAGTTCGACGGTGATCCGTGTCAGTCAGTGTCCACTATAAGAAAACAGACGGATCAGAAAATCGGTTAAACGTTCATGGAATAGGGCGGTGTAATGACGGGATTTTACGGTAGTGAGTGCCCCTGTCATATCATTGGCAGGGTTAGAATCAATAATATCATTCTGGACGGCATAGCGCATGATAGTGCGGTGGTACTTCATGCGCCAGTATTTAAAGGCGCGTAAAGTGACTTCCAGATAGAGACCGTCACCATCGATAAGTACCCCTGATTAGCTCCTTGCTGCATATTGATTGCAACAGGCTAAACTAGACTTGAAATAGAAAAATGTGTTGATTTGGTACAGATTGTTATACAGGGCTGGACTCCAATGGAAGTCGGAGTGCTGCCCGGATCAGAACCGTGATCAGACAGAACTATGCTCAGATCAAAACAACGCTTCCATTTCAGTCAGGATTTGCATACACCATTCGCTTAAACGGTCATCTGTTTGTTCAAATTGGTGTACATCGTCCAGTGCTAATCCGACGAACTGTTTACCATCATCAGACAGGGGTTTTGGACTGGTAAACTCATAACCTTCTGTTGGCCAGAACCCAATAAACTGTACACCTGTCGGGCGAAGATGGTGATACAACATGCCCAGTGCATCCAGAAACCACTCACTGTAATCAATCTGATCCCCCATGCCATACATCGCAACAATTTTTCCTGCCAGATCTAACGATGGAAGCTGATCCCAAATTGCCAGCCAATCTTCCTGTATTTCACCAAAATCCCACGTAGGAATACCGAGGATCAGGACAGAATATTCTTCCATTAATTGGGGATCGCAATCCTTGACATTATGCAGGTCGATCAGATCTTCACCGAGTATGTCGCGTATTTTTTCTGCTACCATTTCTGTATAGCATGTACTGGAACCGTAAAATAGACCAATTTTCATCATTATTTATCAGGGAATTGTGAACATCAGGGGCAGTATTGTAACAGAATAATTGCTTTTTCAGGCATAATAGCCGACAGGAAAACACTGGCCGACAGAAAGGCGCAGATAGAAAGGTTCAGATAAAAAGGCGCAGGTAAAAAGGAGGGGCAGTGCCAAAAAAACATAACCTATCAGAAAATGCATCATCGAAAAAGCATTCATCGGAAAACGATTCACAGACACAACATTCAACGGAATCGCATCCATCGGAAAATCCCCTCATAGAGCAATTTCTGGATGCCATCTGGCTGGAAAAAGCTCTGGCTGAAAATACTCTAGCGTCTTACCGGCTTGATTTACAAGCCTTGAACAACTGGCTGGTAAATTATGGTCATGATTTACTTTCTGTACACTCTCTGGAATTACAATCATTCTTGGCTGAGCGGGTGGATGGCGGTTATAAAGCCAGTAGTTCAGCTCGATTGTTGAGTGCAATGCGTCGATTGTTCCAGTATCTTTATCGTGAAAAGATACGGGAGGATGACCCGACAGCATTATTATCTGCACCTAAATTGCCTAAACGTCTGCCCAAGGACTTAAGCGAAAAGCAGGTTGAGGATTTGCTTAATGTTCCTCTAACTGACCAACCAATTGAACTTCGCGATAAGGCTATGCTTGAAGTGCTTTATGCTTGTGGACTGCGTGTTTCAGAGTTGGTTGGCCTGACATTATCGGATGTAAGCCTGCGTCAGGGAGTGGTGAGAATAGTGGGCAAGGGTGATAAGGAAAGGTTAGTTCCTTTAGGAGAAGAGGCAGTTTACTGGCTGGAAAAATATCTGGAATATGGACGACCGTGGTTATTGAATGGTTCTGTGTCCGATGTTTTTTTTCCCAGTAAGCGGGGAACGCAGATGACCCGGCAGACTTTTTGGCATCGAATCAAACACTATGCCATATTGGCAGGAATTGATGCTGAGCGCTTGTCACCTCATGTTCTGCGCCATGCTTTTGCAACACATCTACTTAATCATGGTGCGGATTTACGGGTTGTGCAGATGTTATTGGGCCACAGTGATCTCTCCACAACTCAGATTTACACTCATGTAGCAACTGAACGTCTTAAGATGCTGCATCAACAACATCATCCTCGCGGCTGACTGCGAAGAAGATGGAAATATAGGAACAAACAATGAAGAAGATTGCGTTTTGCCTTTCCTTATTATTGACGGCTTTTGCCAGCAATGCCTTTGCTGATGAAAGCCCTATCAATAAATCACTGTCTAAGATGGGGTTAAAAGCAGAGAGCGTCACTCCATCGCCTGTTTCCGGTGTAAGTTCGATTTTAACCGATCATGGCACTATTTATATGTCCAATGATGGTAAATATCTGCTACACGGGCCACTCTATGATATTAGTGGTAGCGCCCCCAAAAATGTCAGTAATCAGGCGTTGATAAAGAAAATGGACACCCTGAAAAGTCAGATGATTATTTATAAGGCGCCGAAAGAGAAACATATTGTGACTGTTTTCACTGATATTACTTGTGGTTATTGCCATAAATTGCATGAGGACATGAAAGAATATAACGATCTTGGGATCACTGTCCGTTATCTGGCTTTCCCTCGTCATGGTCTGGGACACCAATCGGCAAAAGATATGCAGTCCGTCTGGTGCAGTGCGACGCCAAATAAATCACTGAATGCGGCTTTCAAAGATGAAAAAATCTCCCCAATCAAAGAATGCAAAATTGATATCGCAAAACAATATCAATTAGGCCTTCAATTTGGTGTTCAGGGAACGCCTGCGATTATCCTTAACGATGGCAAAGTAATCGGCGGTTATATGCCACCGAAAGAGTTGTTATCAACGCTGGAACAGAGCGGTGAATAATCGGCAATACATTTATTTCACCCACTGAATCTGTAAACAGCTGTCAGTGAACAGCTATTAGTGAACAATCGTCAGTGAACATTAGCCAGTGAATAAAACCAGTGAACAACATCCGTGAATTCCGTGAATAGAGAAACACAACTCCGTCGCCGACTGGCGGCGGACTCCTGCCATCTTCCCGACGATATCCATCCGTTATTGCGTCGTTTATACGCCATGCGTGGCATACGTCAGGCTGATGAGTTAGAACGTGGTGCAAAGGGATTGCTCAATTACCAATCCCTTAATGGTATTGAACAAGCAGTCTCCTTACTTGTAACCGCACTTCATGAACATTGGCGCATTGTGATTGTCGGAGATTTCGATGCGGATGGCGCAACCAGCACTGCATTGAGCATTCGCGCCTTACGGACGATGGGGTATCGTAATCTTGATTATCTTGTTCCGAATCGTTTCGAAGACGGTTATGGATTAAGTGTTCAGGTTGTTGATGAAGTTGCTAAAAAAGGCGCTGACCTGATTATCACTGTGGATAATGGCATCTCCTCCCATGATGGCGTCACCGTGGCCCATCAACATGGCATCAAAGTGATTGTCACCGATCACCATTTGCCGGGGGAAACATTGCCCGCCGCAGACGCCATTATCAATCCCAATTTGGTTGATTGTACTTTTCCATCTAAGTCGTTAGCGGGTGTCGGTGTCGCATTTTATCTGATGTCTGCGCTTAGGGCGGAATTGCGAAAATTAGCCTGGTTTGAACAGCAAGGCATTCCACTGCCTAATCTGGCTGAATTGCTGGATTTAGTGGCATTAGGCACTGTCGCGGATGTGGTTTCCCTCGATACCAATAACCGTATTTTGATATATCAAGGTTTGAACCGCATTCGGGCAGGACGCTGCTGTGCTGGTATCCGGGCGCTGCTTGAAGTATCCAAGCGGGAACCGGCAAAACTCGCTGCCAGTGATTTGGGATTTGCATTGGGACCTCGATTAAATGCAGCGGGACGGCTGGATGATATGTCGGTTGGAGTCGCATTATTGCTGACAGATGACATGGTGCAGGCCCGTCAAATTGCTTGTGAGCTGGATGGTTTGAACCAAACTCGCCGGGAAATTGAGCTGGGCATGCAACAAGAAGCCTTGCAGATTTGCGATACAATCGAGAGAACTCATACCCAGTTACCTTACGGCTTGGCGATTTACCATCCGGAATGGCATCAGGGTGTAGTAGGTATTCTGGCATCGCGGATTAAAGAACGTTTTCATCGTCCGGTCATTGCTTTCGCCCCTGCTGGCGACGGCACACTAAAAGGCTCGGGTCGTTCAGTGAATGGCTTGCATATGCGTGATGCACTTGAGCATCTTGATACCTTGCATCCGGGATTGATGCTGAAATTCGGTGGTCACGCAATGGCGGCGGGATTGTCGATTGAACAAGACAGATTTGACCTGTTTCAGCGTTATTTCTCCGAACTGGTGGCAGACTGGCTGGACATTACACAGCTTGAAGGTGTGGTCTGGAGTGATGGCGAACTGGCACTGGGAGAACTATCTCTGGAAGTAGCCGAAATCCTGCGTGACGGCGGCCCGTGGGGGCAGTCATTTGCTGAACCTGTTTTTGACGGCAAATTCAAAGTACTGCAACAGCGAATCGTTGGTAAAAATCATCTGAAAGTCATGCTGGAACCACTACATGGCGGGCCGATGCTAGATGGCATAGCATTTAATATTGATACCAACTTCTGGCCGGACAACAGCATCAAAACAGTAGAACTGGCTTACAAACTGGATATCAACGAATTTCGCGGTAATCGGGACGTTCAGCTTCTGATCGAACACATCTGGCCTTTGCCGCATTGATTGTGTGGTAAATCTCAGAAGTGCTATAAACCCTTTGACAGATCCGTTAGAATACGCGGTTCGAAAATATCCATGCGACCATCATTTACTCATAATACACAACGTATAAGACACAAAATATGTTTGAAATTAATCCGGTAAAAAACCATATTCAGGACCTGTCTGAGCGGACAGTCGTTCTGAGGGGGTATCTTTGACTATGATGCCAAGAAAGAACGCTTAGAAGAAGTTAATGCTGAACTTGAACAGCCTGATGTCTGGAATGAGCCGGAACGGGCACAGGCGTTGGGTAAAGAGCGTTCATCACTGGAAAGCATTGTAGAAACCATTGAGCAGCTCGAGCAGGGATTGGAAGACGTAAACGGGCTGCTGGAATTGGCAGTTGAAGCTGATGATGAAGAAACCTTCAATGAAGCTGTCGTTGAATTGGAACAGCTAGAAGAGAAACTTGGGCAGCTTGAATTCCGTCGTATGTTTTCTGGTGAATATGATAGTGCAAACTGCTATCTTGATCTTCAGGCGGGTTCCGGCGGTACAGAAGCACAGGATTGGGCCAGCATGTTGATGCGTATGTATCTGCGTTGGGCTGAATCCAAAGGCTTCAAGACCGAAATCATTGAAGAATCTGATGGTGACGTTGCAGGCCTGAAATCCGCAACCATCAAAATCATCGGTGAATATGCTTATGGTTGGCTGCGTACAGAAACAGGCGTTCATCGCTTGGTACGTAAGAGTCCTTTTGACTCCGGTGGTCGTCGTCATACATCATTCAGTTCTGCCTTTATCTATCCAGAAGTGGATGATGATATTGATATCGAAATCAATCCGGCAGATTTACGTATCGATGTATACCGTGCTTCTGGTGCTGGTGGTCAGCACGTCAACAAAACTGAATCTGCTGTACGTATCACCCACGTACCGACTGGCACCGTAACTCAGTGTCAGAACGACCGTTCTCAGCATAAAAACAAAGACCAGGCGATGAAACAGTTGAAAGCGAAACTGTACGAACTGGAAATGCAGAAGAAGAACGCAGATAAACAAGCAATGGAAGAGAACAAATCTGATATCGGTTGGGGCAGTCAGATCCGCTCTTACGTTTTGGATGATTCCCGCATTAAAGACTTGCGTACCAGTGTTGAAACCCGCAACACGCAATCTGTGCTGGATGGTGATTTGGACAAATTCATTGAAGCCAGCTTAAAAGCTGGTCTATGAGGAACTAAAATGTCACAACAACAGCAGGGAGCTGAACAGGCTCCTGACTTAAATAACGAACTGAAAACCCGCCGTGAGAAACTGTCTGCTCTGCGCGACAGCGGCATTGCTTTCCCAAATGATTTTCGTCGCGAAAACATTTCCGAAGATCTGCATGCAAAATACGATGACAAGACTAAGGAAGAACTGGAAGAGCTGGGCATCGAAGTGACCGTTGCGGGTCGCATGATGACTCGCCGCATCATGGGCAAGGCATCTTTCGCAACCTTACAGGACATGGGCGGTCGTATTCAGATCTACGTTTCCCGTGATGATCTGCCGGAAGGCATTTATAACACTCAGTTCAAGAAATGGGACTTAGGTGACATTTTAGGTGCGCGTGGTAAGTTGTTCAAAACTCAGACAGGTGAACTTTCCATCCACTGTACTGAACTGCGTCTGCTGACTAAAGCATTGCGTCCACTGCCGGATAAATTCCACGGCTTGGCGGATCAGGAAACTCGCTATCGTCAGCGTTATCTGGATCTGATCTCGAATGATGAATCACGCAAGACATTCCAGATCCGTTCCCACGTGATGTCTTCATTGCGTAACTTCATGAGCAACAAAAACTTCATGGAAGTTGAAACGCCAATGATGCAGGCGATCCCAGGCGGTGCAAGTGCGCGTCCATTCATCACGCATCATAATGCCCTGGACATCGACATGTACCTGCGCATTGCCCCGGAACTTTACCTGAAACGTCTGGTTGTTGGTGGTTTTGAGCGCGTTTTCGAAATCAACCGTAACTTCCGTAACGAGGGCGTTTCTCCGCGTCATAATCCAGAGTTCACCATGATGGAACTCTACATGGCTTACGCGGATTACCAAGATCTGATCGCTCTGACCGAAGAACTGTTCCGTACTTTGACTCAGGAAGTATTGGGTACAACATTGGTACAGTATGGTGAGCAAGAGTTTGATTTCGGCAAACCTTTCATCAAAATGACCATGAAAGAAGCGATCTGCAAATATCGTCCGGAAACTAATATAGCGGATCTGGATGATATGGATAAAGCGGTTGTTATCGCGAAATCTCTGGGCATTGACGTTGAAAAAGGTTGGGGCTTGGGTCGTATTCAATGTGAAATCTTTGAAGAAACCGCAGAAAGTCACCTGATTCAGCCGACATTCATTACAGAATATCCGGCAGAAGTTTCTCCTCTGGCACGCCGTAATGACGACAACCCATTCATTACAGATCGTTTTGAATTCTTCATTGGTGGTCGTGAAATTGGTAACGGCTTCTCGGAGCTGAACGACGCAGAAGATCAGGCAGAACGTTTTGCTGAGCAGGTTCGTCAGAAAGACGAAGGCGACGACGAAGCGATGTTCTACGATGAAGACTACGTTACCGCACTGGAACACGGCTTGCCGCCAACAGCGGGCTTGGGGATTGGTATCGACCGTATGGTGATGTTATTCACTAACAGCCATACCATCCGCGACGTTATCCTGTTCCCGGCAATGCGTCCGAACAAATAATCATTTTTGATTAAAAATAGCCAAACGCCTTGTCAGGTCAGCCGGACAGGGCGTTTTTTATTTTATAAGGAGAGATTAAATAACAGAATGAAATATAGATAAAATGTAAAGGTGAACCACTTGCTGGGGTTCAGTAAGAAGTATATATTTAACGGCATTCACATCGTTTCTGCGAGTGTAGTTCAATGGTAGAACGAGAGCTTCCCAAGCTCTATACGAGGGTTCGATTCCCTTCACTCGCTCCAGAATAACCTCTCTTGAAGTCAATAAAAGTCCACTAAATCCAGTGAAATAAAATAGTTATCAGTATTTCATTATCTCTAAGTCTGGTGTTGTCTTTCTAAATCTATGCAATTTGTTGTATAGTTTTTTGTATAGAATTCCCTATGCATTTTCTTCTATACAATATTGGTGGGTTATGAAGCTGACAGACTTAGTGATCAAGCGAGCTAAAGCAAAGGAAAAAGCCTATACGTTGGCGGATGGCAACGGGTTATCTTTGTTAATTGATACTAATGGCTCGAAAGGCTGGCGATATCGCTATCAATTTGCTGGTAAAACGAAAATGATTTCGCTCGGTGTTTATCCAGTAGTAACACTTACCGAGGCCAGAGCCAAACGTGATGAAGCAAGGAAGCTAGTTGCTAACGGAATCAATCCTAGTGAAGCAAGAAAAGCAGAAAAGATATCCGCAGCAAACCTGATAGAAAATACATTCGAAAATATAGCCCATGAGTGGTATGAGAAGCGAGTTGATAGGTGGTCTTCTTCTTATGCAGAAGAAATGATGGAAACCTTTGAAAAAGATGTTTTCCCCTATATAGGCAGCAGGCCAATTGCTGAGATTAAGCCTATGGAATTAATGGCGATCTTATCTCGAATAAATGATCGGGGTGCAACAGAGAAATTAAGAAAAGTACGTCAGCGCTGCGGAGAAGTGTGGAAATATGCAATTATTACTGGCAGAGCTGAATATAATCCCGCACCTGATTTAGCATCCGCATTTGTCACGCCTAAAAAAACACACTACGCATTTTTAATGACTGATGAGCTGACAGAATTCTTTAAAGCCTTAAATTCTTATACTGGTAGTTTTATGGTGAAAATGGGGATGAGATTGCAAATGATAACAGGTGTTCGTCCCGGTGAATTACGCAAGGCTGAATGGTCAGAGATTGATTTTAATAAATCTCAATGGGAAATACCTGCTGAAAAAATGAAAATGCGTCGTCCTCATATTGTTCCATTATCTAAGCAGGCTGTTGATATTTTAGAACAGATGAAGCCAGTTACAGGCCAAGGAAAATATCTTTTTCCCGGCAGAACAAATCAATCACAACCCATGAGTGAAATGGCATTAAATGTATTAATCAGGCGCATTGGCTACGCAGGGCGCGTAACAGGTCACGGATTCCGCCACACCATGAGCACTATCTTACATGAACAAGGCTATAACACCGCATGGATTGAAACACAGCTTGCTCACGTAGATAAAAACAGCATTCGGGGGACTTACAATCATGCCCAATATCTGGAAGGACGCAGGGAAATGCTGCAATGGTATGCGGATTATATGGAGCTGCTGGAACGGGGTGAAAATGTGCTGATTGGAAAATTTGGCAAAAAGGCGTAAACATGCGGTTATTTTTCACACTGTTGTGCCTGGGGCACTAAAGCCTGTTTCTCATACAATATACAGATGGTTGGCAAAAGAACGTAAAGTAACGGTTATTTTTTGTACCGTGTTGGCAGTGCCAACAGTGACTGCTTTTCATACAACATATGGTTAGAGAGCCAATACTTCTTATAAACCGATAAATTTTAC
>NZ_VCDP01000053.1:0-78440 GCF_033949345.1 Xenorhabdus littoralis | reverse complement strand
TGTTGTTCTGCTTCTTCTGCTGCTTCACGGCGGGCAGCTTCTTCCGCTAAACGCTGCTGTTCCGCTTCTTCTGCGGCACGATGGGTTGCTTCTTCCGCAACTAATTTTTCTTGTTCAGCTTGTTCTTCTTGTTGTTTCTTATCTTGACGACCAAGTCCAAACCAAGAGAAGAAACCTTTTTTTTTCTCTTTTGCCATCGGCTACTACACTCCTCGCGGTTAATTATGGCGTTATCAATAAAATAAATATATTCACTGACACAGGTTCTTACGGTGATAAAATCCAGTCTAACATTTTCATCACACCACAACACATATCTATCGCGGATTTCATGGTAAATTAATCAATGGGTTTCCTCTATTTTCACTCATTTTAAATTATGACTAAAAAACCACAACGCGCGTCTTTGGGACAAATCCGCATTATTGGCGGAAAATGGCGCGGGAGAAAATTACCTGTTCCTGACAGTGAAGGGCTACGACCAACAACGGATCGTGTCCGAGAAACACTCTTTAACTGGCTTATGCCTATAATTCAGGGCGCTCGTTGTCTGGATTGTTTTTCCGGCAGCGGCGCACTCGGCTTTGAGGCTCTATCACGTTATGCAAGTGGCGCTACTTTGATTGAGTATGATCGCAATGTAGCAAAACAGCTATCGGCTAATCTGGCCTTACTGAAAGCGGAAAATGCCACTGTGGTGCAGGGTGATGCACTACAATATCTCAATGGGGCCGGAACGCCGTTTGAGGTAGTTTTCCTTGATCCTCCATTTCGTAAGGGCATGCTAACGGAGGCAATCCGTTTATTGGAAGCCAATGGCTGGCTGGCAGAAGAAAGCTGGGTTTATGTTGAGGCAGAGTCAGAATCTGCTGCGACAGACGTTCCTGCAAACTGGCAATTACACAGGGAAAAAATTGCCGGGCAAGTTGCTTACCGATTATACATTCGTCACCAGCAATCTGGTGTCAGATCTGCTTAAACACGATTTTGGAGTCGATGATGTTTATTCAATTAGGAAGAGTTATCATGTTTCTCGTTTGGGGGATCATGATCTTCAATGTGTTTCATCCTTTCCCTAAGCCGTTGAAATACTTTATGGATGTTGCCATGGTATTCACGATAGTAATGCATGCATTCCAGTTACTGTTGCTGAAAAATTCCCAGCCTAAAGATCAAAAACTGCCTACTTACCTCCAAACCAAAATATTCTTTTTTGGCGTCTTTGAATTATTAGCCTGGCAGAAGAAACAGCAGAAAGAGAAAAAATAACGCCCGCCAACTGTTCATTTTTTCTTCTTATTGGAAATAATGATAAATATCGTCAATGAGTAATTCCATTAATTACTCATTGACCTTCTTTGTTTTTGATAATAAAACGTTATTCATTCGTTAATAACGAATTAACGTTGATAAATCAGGATACTCTCCGCACCAATTCCATCATATAGACAGGTATAAATCGTCATTGCCTGATAAACGGGCATAAAACATTAAGGAAAGGAAAAATATGAGTTGGCCATTTCTTGCTGTGTTTTTCTCTGGATGGTTATATATTGATGCCGCCTATCGTGGTATCAACTGGCAGCAATGGGTTTTCCGCCCTGTCACGATGCTGCTTTTGTTATTGTGGGCATGCCAGGCACCCAATCTTGAAGTTTCCGGTTATCTCATCATTGCAGGTCTTGTCAGCGCTTTACTCTCTGATACTATCCGCATGCTTCCCAGTAAGTATTTACTCTTCTCATTCATCGCACTACTCCTGAGTTATTTGTTGTACACAATCAGTTTTGCTTTACATATGGGCTTCAGTTTCTTCTTCCCGCTCCCTCTGATTTTGTTGGCTATTGGCATTGTGGTCATGCTCATCGTCTGGACCCGCCTTGATAATATGCGTTGGCGGGTAATAGACAGTTTCATCATGGCACTGATAATGGTTTGGATCGCTGGAGAACAATATTTTTCACTCAGTAATGCAAGCCGCTTTTCTGTGATCGCCGGCGCGTTCCTATTACTTCTTGCACACAGTATCAGCATTATTGACAGGTATCGTTTCCCCTTTAAAGTTTCCAAAGCCGTTGTGGCAACCTGTGGTTTTATCGGGCATTTTTTAATTATTCGTTCATTGTTCGTATAATTAATCCCCTTATTAAACATAGGATTGAGAAGTAAATAACCTCAAGAGGAATGACTTTGATAACAAACTCTCGTTTGAGACAGCACAAATTATCAAAAGAATTCCTCTCAATAAGTTTGACTCTGGAGTTCACTCCAGAGTGTAGAGTTAATGTTAACTAATTCTAAATTAACTTTATTTGAGAGGTCGCCTATGTTCTCCCCCTCCAAAAAACATAAGCAATCACAACACGGCTCTTTGTCTTCACACTCTTTACCTTCACACTCTTTGCCTTCACATTCCCTGCCTCCACACAAGGAAATGCATCACGATAGTGCCAATGATGTAAGTGAGCATTCACATGAGCATCATTCTCATGAACATGATGGAGCACATTGTTCACACGATCATGCGCATGCAATACAGGATACAGCGCCTCTCGAATTAACAGCCAATCAACGTTTTAATTGGCTCATTAATGGTATGGATTGCCCCAGTTGTGCAGGCAAAATCGAGAATGCCGTAAAAAAACTACCGGAAGCTAAACAAGTCAAGGTACTGTTTACAACCGAAAAACTGGTGGTCGATTCTGATGTTGATATTCGTGCCGCTGTCGAACAGGCAGTAAAGAAGGCGGGTTTTGAAATCAAGGAAACAGGCTCAACCTCCCAATTGCCTCCTGCCGCAAATCACTGGAAAACATTTTCTCCGATCCTTATTCTTGCTGCCCTAATGTTCATTAGCTTGGGAATCTCAAAAGTCAGTGTCCCTGCCGGGAAAATCGCGTTTATCATCACCACGCTTATCGGGCTATATCCGGTTGCAACTAAAGCGATTAAACTGATCCGTTCCGGTACTCCCTTTGCCATTGAAACATTAATGAGTGTTGCGGCTATCGGCGCGTTGTTCATTGATGCCACCTCAGAAGCTGCGATGGTTATTCTGCTGTTCAAATTAGGGGAAGTTCTGGAGTCTTACGCTGCCGGACGTGCCCGTCGTGGCGTCAGCGCCCTGATGGCGTTGGTTCCTGACCAAGCCTTGCTGGTTAAGGATGGGGAAAAGAGAACGGTATCAGCGGCTGACTTACGTTCGGGCGACATCATTGAAATTGCCCCGGGCGGCCGTTTACCCACTGACGCAGAGCTGCTTAGCCCGTTTGCCAGTTTCGATGAAAGTGCCCTGACCGGTGAATCTATTCCCGTTGAACGCCAGCAAGGTGAAAAAGTTGCTGCCGGTTGCCTTTCTGTCGATAGCGCGGTGCAGATGAAAGTGATTTCTGAACCCGGTCACAACGCCATTGACCGCATACTTCAGCTGATTGAAGAAGCAGAAGAGCGTCGTGCGCCGATTGAACGTTTTATTGACCGCTTCAGCCGTATCTATACACCGATAATTATCTTGTTCTCAGCGCTTGTGGTGCTGATCCCACCTCTGTTCTTTGCCGGTTCATGGGAGACATGGATCTACCGTGGTCTGACCCTGCTGTTAATTGGCTGCCCTTGTGCGCTGGTTATCTCGACGCCTGCTGCGATTACCTCAGCTCTGGCAGCGGCAACCCGTCGGGGTGCCCTAATCAAAGGGGGAGCGGCATTGGAACAACTCGGCTCAGTGACCACCATTGCGCTGGATAAAACCGGTACACTGACTGAAGGCAAGCCACAAGTCACTGATATTGAAACCGTGGAAAATATCGGGGCAGAAACATTACTGGCACTGGCTGGGTCAGTCGAAAGTGGCTCCCATCATCCACTGGCAAAAGCCATTCTTAACGCCGCAGAAAATAAAGGCGTAACCATTGTTGAAGCTGAACATCGCAAAGCGCTGGCAGGGATCGGTGTTGAGGGGCAACTATCAGGACAGAGAATTTTGGTCGCCGCTCCCGGAAGATTGCCGGAAAATACGTTGTCAGCGGAATGGAAACAAAAGGTCACAGAACTGGAAAGCAGTGGTAAGACGGCGGTTGCGGTGATGCAGGGTGAGCAATTTATGGGGCTGATTGCCATGCAGGATACCTTGCGTCAGGACGCTATTGACGCTATCCGTCTTCTGAAAAAGCAAGGTGTTGAAGCTGTCATGCTCACTGGCGACAATCCCCGTGCCGCGGCTGCCATTGCAAGCCAATTGGACATTAATTATCGCGCCGGATTGTTACCTGAAGATAAAGTGAAAGCCGTTACTGAGTTAAATAAAAAACACAGAACCATGATGGTCGGTGATGGTATTAACGATGCACCTGCCATGAAAGCGGCCAGCATCGGAGTTGCAATGGGCAGTGGTACTGATGTTGCACTGGAAACAGCAGATGCTGCTCTGACACATAATCGCCTGACGGGTTTATCTGAAATTATCACCCTGTCCCGTACAACCCATTACAACATCCGTCAAAATATCACCATTGCGTTAGGCTTAAAGGCAATATTCCTTATTACAAGTCTATTGGGTATGACGGGCTTGTGGATGGCGGTTCTGGCTGATTCAGGGGCGACTGCATTAGTTACCGCAAACGCAATCCGCTTGTTAAGAATTAAATCCCAGAAATGAGACAGGGAAGAAATAACAAATTGAAAAGGTGCAGACTACGCACCTTTTCAAAATTACAAATACTCAAAATTGCTATTAAGGAAAAAGGAATATGACATTCGGAGAGGTGATAAATTGAAACCAAATGTCATATTTAAAGCCTAGCATGGCTTCTGTTTTCTGCCAGCCAATCATTAAATATTTCTTAATTAAATAGCTTATTCACTTTTCCTGAGCAAATACCGATAAGGAGTTTGCTCTGTTTCCTGAGCAATCAATGCGTGATCCATAAAACGACAAAATCCCGGAATATCACGGGTTGTTGCCGGATCATCAGCAATGATCAATAACGTTTGGCCAGCAGTCATATGGCGGACTGTCTTACGTACCATCATTACTGGCTCTGGGCAGCGTAATCCCAACGTATCAAGCGTTTTGTCGGGACTGGCAAAAACATCGGACATAGCAATCTCTGTAAGTTAAAACAAATTATAACGGCGGATTATATTACAAAATATCGCCAACTGCCGTACTTTACTTTTATTGTGCAACCTGAGTATGATCCTCTTTTCACCTGATATTTCAGATACGTTTATTTTTTGGGTTCCCTAACCCCATCTACCAAAAAGGTACAATATGTTTCAGTTAACCGCGCAACAGCGGATCACGGCGTTGATCTGGCTTTCGCTGTTCCACATCCTGATTATTTCCTCCAGCAACTATCTGGTGCAATTGCCCATCACCATTTTTGGTTTTCATACCACTTGGGGCGCATTTACATTTCCCTTTATATTTTTGGCAACTGACCTGACCGTCCGTATTTATGGTGCGCCATTGGCCCGCCGAATTATTATCTCTGTAATGCTTCCTGCATTGCTGACTTCTTATCTGATTTCCGTCCTCTTTTTTCAGGGAACATGGCAGGGATTAGAATCCTTAGGAACCTTTAACCTGTTTGTTGCCCGCATCGCAGCAGCAAGTTTTATGGCTTATGCACTCGGTCAGATATTGGATGTCAGCGTCTTCAATCGGCTACGTCAGAAACGCCGTTGGTGGATAGCTCCGGCCGCCGCCATGTTTTTCGGAAACATGCTGGATACGCTGGCCTTTTTCTTTATCGCCTTTTACCGCAGCGCTGATCCGTTCATGGCAACACACTGGGTAGAAATTGCGTTGGTGGATTATGCGTTCAAGCTGTTTATCTGTATGCTTTTCTTCCTGCCGGCTTATGGCATCCTATTGAATTTAATTCTGAAATACTTTTTTACTCAATCAACAGATAAAACTCTGCTCAAAGTTTACTAAAAAGAAAATGGCACCCTGAATCAATCGGGGTGTCAATTGTTTGGACACTTTTTATTCTCCCATCACGCATTTCCTGCTTTTACTCATAACCCTTCTATATATTTTGCCGTATAGTATTGATGGACAGTTTTGGTGGACAGTGTTGATGGACAGGCAATCACCTCTATACCCAATGGATTTCGAGTTACAGTTTGAAAGACGAAGGGCATAACTGTCTGCCATAGACCAACTCCACGCTCAATTTCCAGTGAAGAAGGAATATTTCTTATGCTGAAAGTGATCCAGTCTCCATCCAAATATATCCAAGGACCAGATGCGTTATCCCACATTGGTCGATATACCAAAATGCTTGCTGACCACGTTTTCGTGATTGCCGATAATTTCGTGATGAGCCTTATTGGGGATACCGTCAGCAAAAGCCTAGAAGAACACGAAGTCACTAACCATTTCGAAATCTTTAACGGCGAGTGCAGCCATAGTGAAATCCAACGTCTGTCCGCCATTCTAGTGAATAATCAATGTCAGGCCGTTATCGGGCTGGGGGGTGGTAAAACGCTTGATACTGCCAAGGCGATAGCGTACGAATCCAAAATACCCGTGGTTATTTCTCCTACCCTTGCTTCAACGGATGCACCGACCAGTGCCCTTTCCGTCTTGTATACCGAACTGGGTAAATTCGACAGTTATCTGCTCTATCCACAGAATCCAAATATTGTACTGGTAGATACTAATATCATTGCCAAAGCACCTGTACGTCTGTTTGTGGCAGGGATGGGAGATGCTCTCGCCACCTATTTTGAAGCCCGGGCCAGTAGTGCCGCACACAAACCAACCATGGCAGGTGGTGCAGCATCCAACACAGGTCTGGCACTGGCGAAGCTGTGTTATGACACTCTGCTGGCCGAAGGTTACAAGGCAAAACTCGCGATAGACGCCGGCGTTAGTACACCTGCGGTTGAAAATATTGTTGAAGCGAATACCTATCTCAGCGGTATCGGTTTTGAAAGTGCGGGGCTGGCTGCTGCCCACGCTATCCACAATGGTTTTACCATATTGGAAGAGTGTCATCATCTCTATCACGGGGAAAAAGTTGCGTTTGGTACTCTGGTGCAATTGGTATTGGAAAATAGTCCCACTGAGGAATTGGAAACCGTACTCGATTTCTGTGTACAGATGGGTTTGCCAGTCACGCTGGAACAACTGGGCTTGCGTGATAATGAAAAGCTGAATCAAAAGCTCATGCAAGTTGCCATCGCAAGCTGCGCTGAAGATGAAACCATTCACAATATGCCTTTTACTGTGACACCAGAGCAAGTTTATGCCGCGATCTTGGCCGCAGATCGAATGGGACAGGATTGGTTGTATTAAGTTGTTGTGAAAGCCATTCTGTGAAAACAGTTATATGACAACAGTTCTATGAAAGTCATTCGACAGCATCAGGGCGGGAATTCCCGCCCTGATGGTTTTTAACGGCCTGAATTTTAACGACCTGAAATTAAAATATACCTTTTAATTCCCTAGATTATAATAACAATATATATTTTTTATTAATATACACATACCTTTAATCATATAAAAACCCATATATAAAACAGACAAAAAAATCATATTGACCAATAATGATTTTCATGTATTATTATATCCAAATTAAAATTAAACTATAATAAAAGGTATTTGATTGTCTCAATCATTGATAACAAGCCTAACTTTGATCGCTGGATATCATGGAATTAATTTGGATTATTCTGAATTAAAAAATCAGTTCTCTGATAAAAATGGATATTTTGGTGTAACCCAATGGATATTGGCAGCTAAGAAAAATTCACTTCACGCTAGGTTAGTAGAAAAATCCATTGATAGATTAAAACTTATTTCTCTTCCTGCCTTAGTTTTAGGAAAAGAAAAAGAAGAATCATTTATTTTACTGAAATCAGAAGATGATAAATATCTTATCTATAATATAAAAGAAAAAAGCAATCATATTTTTGATAAAAATGAGTTTAATAAAATTTACTCTGGTAAAATTATTCTCGTTTCCTCAAAGAAATCCGTCACCAGAAAATTACAACGGTTTGATTTTACTTGGTTTATCCCTTACATTATCAAATATAGGAATATATTCATTGAAATATTGGCTCTATCTATTTTCATTCAATTTTTTGCATTGATTACGCCACTTTTCTTTCAAGTTGTGATGGATAAAGTTCTTGTCCACCAAAGCTATAACACTTTAGATGTCATTGCCTTTTCTTTTATAGTTGTTGTTTTATTTGATGTTATTTTAACTGGATTAAGAACCTATCTTTTTTCTCATACTACAAATAGAATAGATATTGAATTAGGCTCCAAGCTATTAAGCCATATAATAAACCTTCCAATTCGATATTTTGAAGTTAGAAGAGTAGGAGACACCATTGCCAGAATTAAAGAACAAGAAAACATCCGTCAATTTTTAACAGGGCAGGCATTCACATCGCTTTTAGACGTTATGTTTTCTTTTCTTTTTATTATTGTAATGTGGTATTACTGCCCGCCTTTAACCTTAATTGTTTTAGCATCTCTCCCACTTTACATTATTTTATCTTTAATTGTTAGTCCAATATTAAGAAGGCGTTTAGATAATCAATTTGCCAGAAATGCTGATAATCAAGCTTTCTTGGTTGAGACGGTAAGCACAGTTTCAACACTGAAATCATTAGCAGCTGAGCGACAAATCATAAATCGTTGGCATGAACTATTACCAGCTTATGTCAGCTCAGCAATGAAAGTTACCCGCTTGGCTATCTTAGGGCAGCAAGGTGTTCAACTAATCCAAAAAGTTGGTTCTGTTATAATTTTATGGTTTGGTGCTCATTTAGTGATTAGTAATGAAATTACTGTAGGTCAACTTATTGCTTTTAATATGCTGGCTTCTCAGGTTACTTCTCCAATTATTCGCTTAGCTCAATTATGGCAAGACTTTCAGCAAACAGGGATTTCTGTTGCGCGTTTAGGGGATATTTTAAATACTCCTGTAGAACATTCTGAAAGTAATATAAATTTATCTTCATTACGTGGCCAAATCAAATTTGAAGATGTTGGATTTCGCTATCAAACAGACGGGAAATGGAACATAAATAATTTATCCCTAAATATTAAAGCCGAAGAAGTTATTGGTATAGTTGGTCGTTCTGGCTCGGGAAAAAGCACTTTAACTAAGCTTATTCAACGATTTTATATTCCTGAGAAAGGAAGAATTATGCTTGATGAATTGGATATTGCTTTAGCTGGACCAACTTGGTTAAGGCGTCATATTGGCGTTGTGCAGCAAGAGAATGTACTTCTTAACCGAACAATAAAGGAAAATATTGCATTAACTCAGCCAGCTGCATCTTTAGAACTTATTATTCATGCTTGTCAACAGGCTGGTGCCCATGATTTTATTATGCAATTACCTAAAGGATATGATACACAAATCAGTGAACAAGGTATCGGATTATCTGGTGGACAAAGGCAACGTGTCGCATTGGCTAGAGTTTTATTAAACAATCCTAAAATACTTATTCTTGATGAAGCAACGAGTGCTCTTGATTACGAGTCCGAAAAAGCCATTATTGATAATATGCCTCTGATTTGTAAAAACAGAACAGTCATTATTATTACGCATAGGTTATCTACTGTAAGACATGCAAACCGCATTATCGTCATGAATGAAGGAACAATAGTAGAGCAGGGTTCACATAATCAGTTAATTAATATAGAAAACGGTATTTATAGGAAAATGTCTGAATTAGTTTGAATTGCAATGGAGTTTTTGTGCAAATATTCGTTTGGTTTAAAGGTATTATTGAAATTTATCATCGTTATAAATCAGCTTGGATGCTTGCATGGATAAAGCGCCATGAATTAGTATCTATAAAACGCCTTAAAGATGAATATGCTTTTTTACCCGATCATCTGGCTTTAACAGAAACTCCGGCTTCACCTTTAGCAATATGGACTATTCGCTGTATTATGGTGTTCTTTATGGTGATGATCGGTTGGTCGTATTTCAGTGAAATAGATATAGATGTAATTAGTCAGGGAAAAATAATTAGTCATGGGCGAAATAAAATAATCCAACCATTAGAAACTGGACAAATAAAAGATATTTTGGTTGAAGAAGGCCAATATGTTCATAAAGGTGATGCTTTAGTCGTTATTGATGTTTTAGGAGCAGAAGAACAGCATCAACAGAATATATTGGCTCTCAATATAGCACTAACCAACTATCGGATAGGTAACTCAGTATTAATGTCGGTTTCTGAAGAAAAATCAGAACTAAAATGGAGTATTCTATTACCAGTTGATAATAAAAATGAAATTCGAGATATTATTGAGTCAATAAAAGATGAACAAAATCAACAAGCAAAAAATGTGGCCTATTCATTGTATCAAACGTGGATGAATAAAAACAAACAATTAGTAGAAAAGAAACTTCAGTACCAATTAGAATCAAAATCTGTACAAGAAGAGATTGCATCTTTAAGGACTTCTATTCAACTTGAATCAAAAAGAATGAAATCCTATGAAAGCTTGTATAAAAAAAATTATTTATCACAACATGAATGGTTAAGCCAAAAGGATAAAGTGTCAAGATTAAAACATCAGCATGAAATCAATCAAAATAAATTTCTTGAGCTAAAACACAAAATCAATGAAGTGGATCGTGAAAAAGAAATTAATACCCAAGTCGTTATCAAAGATGCTACTGAAATGAAAAGAAATTCACATAATGATATTCAACGACTATTGGCTGAGGTTAATAAATCTAAAAAAAGGATCAAAACAACTATATTATATAGCCCTGTTGACGGAAGGGTACAGCAATTAGCTTTCCATACCATCAATGGTGTAGTATCAGCTACTCAAGCCATGATGGTTATTGTGCCTGATGAACTACCAGAGGAAGTTGAAGTTAGGGTTAACAATAAAGATATAGGTTTTATCCGTGAAGGACAATCTGTGGTTATAAAAATAGATTCATTTCCTTATACTCGATATGGTTATTTGACAGGAAAAATTAAAAGTATCAGCTATGACTCAGTGGAAGATGAACAACAAAGATTTGTTTTTCCTACAGTCATTAGTCTTGATGATAATAAAATTAAAATTGACAAAGAGTTTATTAATTTAAAAGCAGGAATGACCGTGACAACCGAAATAAAAACAGGAAAGCGTAGAGTTATCGATTATATAATCAGTCCATTACAAACCAAGGTAGAAGAAAGTTTTTGGGAAAGGTAAATAATAGGTTATTAATATGCATAAAACAATTCATTTAGTTATTATAGTTATAACAACATTATTAATTGGCTGTGTTAATAATAAGGATTTCACTATGAGTGAAAGTAAATTAATAGAAAAGGCCTTAAGGTTAGATCATAAAGAAAAGAATTACAATGAAGCATTTAAATATTATTTATTGGCAGCTAAAAAAGGTAATGATGTTGCTCTAAATAATTTAGGGTATATGTATGAACTTGGCAAAGGAGTGAAACAAGATTATCAAAAATCTTTATATTATTATAATAAAGCTTCTTTATTAGATAAGGATGGAGTAAGTTTACATAATTTATCCAGATTATATCTAAATGGATTAGGTGTAGAGAAAAGCAAAGAAAAGGCATTGTTTTTTTTAAAAAAATCTGCTGATTTAGGAAATAAACAGGCGATGAATGATCTATATTGGTTAACAAAGTCAGATTCAGAGAGTGAGCATAAATAAAGGAAAACATATGAAACATATAATAAAACCATTATCACCAAATGGACAACTTGATCGAAATTTCGTTAACGTTAATATAGTGCCACGAGGAACAGAAATAAAATACTCTAGTGGTAAAACTGCTCGATCTATGACAGGGCATGTTTGGATGACATTTGAGGGAGGGGGAAGAGAACCGATCGATATAGGTTGGTCAACTGGTGATTCTTTAAAAGAGGGAGGATATGACAATATAACCCACAATGATGGTGCAATATATGATAGAGTAAAGGTAAAAAGTTTTAAAATACAAATGAGATATGATAATGCAGAACGATTTGTGGATTTTGTAAATAAAGCTCCACTAGGAGAAATGAAAAACTTCTCAAAAAACTATAATCTTTTTACTAATAATTGCGTTGATTTTGTCAGAGAAGCCCTAGATTATTCAAATTCTAACTCTGGTAAAAAACTATTACCATTTTTTTCTCCCGATGGGAATTATGACAATCTTGGTGACATTATAGATGAAAATTATAAAACCGCAGATAAATGGGGTGAAGAGTGGGCCGATGAAAATAATGATGAATTACCATCACCATTAATTATTGATTTAAACAGAGACGGTGTTGGCACTATACCTGAAGGCAAAGTTAATTTCGACATTAATAACAACGGAAAAAAAGAGTCAACAGGTTGGGTAGATAAAAATGATGGCCTTTTAGTTTATGATAAAAATAGCGATGAAAAAATAGAGTCTGGAGCAAGACTTTTTGGGGACTCTAGTGAGGTTAATGGAAAGAGTAATTTTAAAAATGGCTTTGAAGCATTATCAGAACTGGATTCAAACAATGACTCCATCATATCGATAGAAGACAAAGAATGGAGTAAATTGAAAATATGGAAAGATGGAAATAGCAATGGTGTTGTAGATAAAAATGAATTAATGAGTTTATCGGATATAGGAATAAAAGAAATAAACTTGAAATATAAAGATGAACTCTATATAGATAACTCAGGGAACAGGCATAAAGAAATTTCCAATGTTATTTGGGATAATGGTAGCATAACGGATATCGTGGATGTCTGGTTCAAAGTTAATTCTAAATTAAGAGAAGAAAACATCAATGCATCCACTCAACAAGAAATTCATAAAATGATTAACTCTATGGCTGAATTTAGTTCTGAAAATGTCAGTTCATCAAACAACCAAATAATTCCACGACAGGATAATGCAGTTACTATACTGACAACACCTCTTATAGGCTAGCAGAAGTTACAGTCAATCTAACAGAGATACATATTCATTGGATTTGTCTCTGTTAGATTGAAGATTCTGTCTCATAAAGCCAGCGTAGATAGGTTAATATGTGAGATCACGGCCACCTGCTTCAGTTTTTTTCAGACACCCAAGTTCTATTAGATGATTTAAATGTCGGGTCGCTGTTGCCCTGCTGACTTTGGCAACTTTCTGATATTACGTGCTATAGCAAAGGCAATTTCTGCCATACCATCTGACTGTTCGCTGGTTGGATAAGGAACGGCTTCACTGATACCTAATCTATTTGCCAATGAAGAGCGTACTGATGCCGCATTTAACTTCTCACCTTCTATTTCACAGGAGTAGAGAATACTGGCAAGCAGATTATCCAGTGTTGCTTGCTCTGTACTTTCATCGCTGGCTCTTCCTAGCAGGAATCCCTGATTAAAATGAATCTCCCGCAACAAAGGTGCCATCACAGGCTCATTCCACTGGAAATCCGGCCAATGGTCTTGTTCCCATATCCACATTAAATTTCACCTTATAATGTCAATAATCAAGCCATTCTACTCATGGAATGAGGCAAATAACAATGCTATTCGCCTCACGAAATGAGGCGATTAACCACCCTAATTGACTCATCAACCAAAATTCACGCCTTTGATTACACCGCTCGCGCCAATAAGCTTATCGGATGTTCACATTTCTTGTTGGTCGACATTTCAATCAGCCGGAATAACCCCGCGCCAATGAGATCTGGATTTACGGAAGGTTCGAGGTATCGGGCTTCTTCGGGTTCCATTGTCTGAGCATCTATGCCTGCCTGCTCACACGCTTTAACAAAAGTCTGCTGATATTCCAGCGAGTCTTCCGGCAAAGTGATAAATAAACCGTTGGTTTTTTCTATGCGGTTTTTTCTATGCGGTTTTTTCTATGCAATGACGGGCAATGCGCTTAAGGATTTTATTTTCCTGAATACACTCTTTTGCCGACTCGCTGTCTGTTACGGCATAACGTGTCCCACTGTGAAGTAAGCCATGATTGCGTCCCGTTGCGCCCGTGGCGAGATCATGACGTTCCAATAAAATACAGCGTAACCGACGCCGTGCGCAGTCCCTTGCAATACCTGCACCTGTCGCACCCCCGCCGATAATGATGACATCGGTTTCTGTTACAGGAGAGCTATCCATTGAAAATGCTCCTCTTTCGCTTATATGCCCAGTGGCGTATGCGGCTGGTCAATGTCTTGTTCAGATAGATAAAATATAAACACCACCCGTATTTTTTGTTTGATAAGGAACAATAACGAGCGAGAAACGCGCACAGGGAGGCATAAAAAGTACATATCGTGATAAATATCACGCTTTGACAGGCAAACAAGGATGCAAACAAAAATGGGTATATTCCCGTAGGAATATACCCGTGATGACGATTAACGATAATTGATAATAAGCGAGTGATCTATTTTGTTGGTTCCGGCCAAATCATGGCAACGTAGCTCAGACACTCTTCTTTAGCTCCTGTCTTGCCGATTGCCATCCATCCTATTGGGATTTCATATTCAGCAGGCCAGACTGAATACTGTTTTTTGGCATTGATGACGACCATCCAATTCATGGCATCATTTCCTGCGATATTTCCCGCCTTCTGTTTCATGCTACAGCCTCCTGTTTGAATCTTTCGGGCAGGAGGGCTGGCAAGAACCCGGTTCCAATCAGATAACGCAGTACCCGATGAACGTATTCAGCGGTGACCACCGGACAACGGATATCACTTCCGACCAATCCCGCCAGCGTGTTTTTCAACTCCAGTTCGGGGTGGATCTCATCGATATAAGCGGGGTCCAGTGCCCGGTAAGGTCTTTCTGTCATATCTCTGATCAGCGGGATAAGCGGATACAGCGGATGAGTATCTTCCAGCGCAAGGATTTTCTCTTTACCCTCATTAAAGGGCACTGGATTGAGAATGTAGCCAAAATCCTGTACCCAATCGAAAAACTGCCGGATAGAAACTTGCTGCGGATTGAACAAGTTGAAGAATTTCCCGTTAGATTCCGGTTGTTTGGATATATGCACCAACGATGCCGCCACATAGTCAACTGGCACGATATCAAGCAGCAGAGCATGATCAGGATAGAAGCCCATCGCCAGATAACCTTTCAGGGATGCAACCAGATAGTCATTTCCCTGTGCAGCCCCGGTTCGGGTATGTCCGAGGATCAGACCCGGCCGATAGATACTGACAGGTACACCCCGGTCGCGGGCAATGTTGATAATCCCCTCTGATACCCACTTACTGCCTGAATAACCGGAAGGATCACGCACCGATTCACTCATGGCACGATCATCTTCCATATAAGGACGAGGCGATTCTGTTGCAAACAGCGCATTCACGGAAGAAACATAGTGGAAATGTTTCAAACGTGCGGTACAGGCTAATTCCAGCGCCGCTCTGGTGCCATCAACATTGATACTTTTTAGTGCGCTATAAGGATAAATGAAATTTACCAGCGCGCCGTTGTGATAAATAACATCAATATCTTCTGCAAGCTGATCCCATGTTTCCGGCAGCAAGCCAAAACGTGGTTGCCCCAAATCACCGATAATGAAATCCACACGGTCAAGCCCATTTCCCACATCAATCTGGTAATTGCTGAACCCCGCTTTAATTCTGTCACGAGCGTGTTTTTCATCGGATGCACGACATAAGCAAATAACTCTGGCCGACGTCTGTTTCAACAATTGTTCCAGCAAATGCAGGCCAAGATAGCCGGTTGCTCCGGTCAGCAATACGGTATCTGGCTGATACCAGTTCGCATGAGGCAATCCATCGGGGCGAACGCTTTCTTTCAGATAAACATCCTTCCTGAGCGTTTCAGCATGTTGGCGAATTAACGCTTCACTATGATAAGTTTCCGCGATTTGAGCAGGATTCGCCTGACGCGCAGCTATCATTTCATCCAGAATGGCCGCTATTCTGGCAATCGTTGGTTCAACATAGATGCCGGAAGTGGGTATTCTCAGTAAAAATTCTTTTTCAATATTTTCTACCATGCGGGCAACAAGGATGGAATGCCCCCCGATCCGGAAGAAATCATCCGTGATGCCAAATGTATCCGCCGTCAGTAAATCACGCCAAACGGCATAAACACGTTTTTCAGTTTCTGTTTGCGGCTCTACCATGTCGTAACTGGCATTCAATCGTTCCGCAACCTCTTCCAGCCGCTTCTTGTCTCTTTTGCCACTACTCGTCAGCGGAATATAAGGTATACGGTAATATTCAGTCGGTATCCAGGCTTCATGCAGTACTTCCCTGAGCGAGACTTGCGTTTCGTGTACCCAATCCTCCGCAACAATCATATTCGGATTGAACAGGATAAACGCTTGGATCTTGGCAAGGTCACCACTGCCAGCCACCCGGATAATGGCATCCTGTACGCCATTTTGTTTTCTGAATGCCGTTTCTATCTCACCCAACTCGATTCGATATCCACGCACTTTCACCTGATCATCCTGTCTCCCCATATAAATGAAGGAACCATCATCAAGCATACGTGCCATATCACCCGTCAAATACGCCCTTTTGCCTTTTTGGGTCATATCGGGAACATATCTTTTGGCCGTTTCAGTCGGGTTATTGCGATATCCCGCAGTCACACCCAATCCACCGATAAGGATTTCTCCTACCGTGCCTTTGGGAACAGGACGCAAATGCTTATCCACAATCGTGATACTGGTACCGGGGATAGGCCCACCCAATTGAACTTTGCTGCCTTTTTTCATGCGGAATGCTGTTGACCAGATAGTCGTTTCTGTCGGGCCATAGACATTCCACAATGTCCCTCCGGTGACAGTCAGTTTATCGGCCAGATCTTGTGACAACGCTTCACCACCGCAAAGCATCCCCATTTCAGGCCGAGGTTTCCAACCCGCATTCAGGGCCATTGACCAAGTAACAGGTGTCGCCTGGGCGAAAGTAAATCGTGGATCTGACAACGTTTCTGACAACGCCATCGCATCACGTTGGGTATCAATTGATGTGATGTAGATACTGCCACCATGAACGATAGTCAGCAGTAACTCCAAGACTGAGATATCAAAAGAGAACGTGGTCAGAGCCAGCATGTGGTCACGCTGACTGATTGACAGCAATTTGCCAAAGCCACATAAACACGCCGCCAGATTGTCATGCTGAACTTGAACTGCTTTTGGTAATCCTGTGGAACCGGAGGTAAACATCACATAAGCAGGATGATCGCCCAGTTCAGGAATATCAGTGCCTTCTGTCGTTTCGGTTATCTTATTGATATCCAATGAGATAACATTCATAGGGATTAATATTGACGCCTTAAGCCCCGCCGACACAGTATCATCAGATACCAGAATACTTTCCGGCAGACTGGCGAGAATATCATTCAGGCGTTTTTCTGGCATCATGGTATTCAGGGGGATATACACTGCCCCAATCCGCCAAATCGCCTGCATAGTGATGAACCATGAGATGCCACGCTGAGCCGCAATAGCAACATTGCTTCCCATTTTGACACCATGGTGACGCAAGACATGCGCTGCATTCTCAATTCGCTGATGCAATTCACCAAATGTCAGCGTTTCCTGAGGATCAGAAACGGCGGGATCATTTGGTACAACCTTTGCTAACTCAGCTAACCGAGAAGGAACATTTTTAAACCACGGTTCAAGCGCTACTGCCATATGGCTGAGATTATCAGTAATCTCAATATCATCAGCCGGAGAGAGTTTTTGCCCAGTAAATGCTGTGTGTAATATTGCCTTGTGTGTGTAAGTATTCATAATGATGTTCTCATTCTGAGCTCCACTTATTTCATCATTTTTCATGATGAATGGAGGCATCTATGCTGGTAGTCATTATTTTCCAGCTTTGGCCTACATGCCGTATTTTCAAATACTTTATGTTGACGTTAGCTGAATCAGAAAATAAATTGCTAAAATTTAGTACAAATTTAATAAATATATTAATTAGTATTATTTTGTAATCTTTAATTAATTAAATAATCAACTTATATAAAACTAGTCATTCACTGTGAAACAGAGTGTATTACGCCTATACAATCCGCCCCAAATCTAGTTAACTTGTTGATATAAATATACTTTAACTAACAAAACAGTTCTTCAACACTACACAACAACTGCGGTCATGAGCATGAATAACTATTTGTAGTAATATCCGTCATTTTGAATTTAAATTTCAAACATTTTATTTGTAATCCCATTATAAAAAACGCCAAACATGTAAATAAAAATAAAATCATATGAATAAATAAAGACATCCTTTAAAAAAACACTATCAATTAAATAGTGTCCTTTATCAAATTTAAGAAAAAAATGCCATCGTCGATTTATTAATTTACGTTTATATAGCGTTATATTTATGCAGGTTATATTTGAATAACTTTATGATTACTACATCACTAAAATATCCTCAATAATAATAAGCCATTGCGTGATAAAGAAAGAAAACGAACTTTAAAGATACAAAATAGCAAAAAAAGCCATTTATTGTGACGCCAGTCACATTATTATGAATAATTTGCATTTAAAAAAAACATTAAATAGCTCAAAATCACCGCCTTTTCGAAATTATATCTATATGTTAGCGATAAATCACAGTCAAATAAGATTGTTTTGACTAATATTATCTTCGATATAGAAAATAATTATCCGAAATCTTTCGTTTAGTGGTACCACTGCTCAATAGTGGTAACGCGCTCATACAAAAGTCATGTGGAGACAAACATGTTAAGTATCTTTAAACCGGCTCCCCATAAAGCCCGGTTGCCTGCGCAAGAAGTAGATCCACTTTATCGTCGCTTGCGCTGGCAAATTTTTATGGGGATCTTCTTCGGATATGCGGCTTACTATCTGGTGAGGAAAAACTTTGCCCTGGCAATACCTTCCTTAATTGATGAAGGCTTTTCCAAAGGTGATCTCGGTTTCGCATTGTCTGGGATTTCAATTGCGTACGGATTCTCAAAATTCATTATGGGTTCCGTTTCCGACCGCTCGAATCCGCGGGTTTTCTTGCCTGCGGGACTGATACTGGCTGCGGCTGTTATGCTGTTTATGGGCTTCGTACCGTGGGCAACGTCCAGCATTGCTATCATGTTTGCTCTTCTGTTCCTGTGTGGCTGGTTTCAGGGAATGGGCTGGCCTCCTTGTGGACGCACGATGGTTCACTGGTGGTCACAAAAAGAGCGGGGCAGAATTGTTTCTGTCTGGAACTGTGCCCATAACGTAGGCGGTGGCCTGCCACCATTGTTGTTCATGCTGGGTATGGCGTGGTTCAATGACTGGAAAGCCGCATTCTATATGCCGGCATTTGCTGCCATCCTCGTGGCTATCATCGTTTTCGCTTTGATGCGTGATACTCCACAATCTTGTGGTTTACCTCCAATCGAAGAGTATAAAAACGACTATCCACCTGATTACACAGAAAAAAATGAAAAAGAACTGACTGCAAAAGAGATTTTCATGCAGTACATTCTACCGAATAAATTGCTGTGGATGATTGCGATTGCCAACGTTTTCGTTTACTTGCTGCGTTACGGGATTCTTGACTGGTCACCGACTTACCTGAAGGAAGTCAAACACTTCACCATGGATAAATCTTCCTGGGCTTATTTCCTGTATGAATATGCGGGGATTCCGGGGACATTGTTGTGCGGCTGGATGTCTGACAAAGTATTTAAGGGCAACCGTGGTGCAACCGGGGTATTCTTTATGATACTGGTGACTATCGCTACTATCGTATTCTGGATGAACCCTCCGGGTAACCCAACTGTCGATATGATCTGTATGCTTGTTATCGGCTTCCTGATTTATGGCCCGGTGATGCTGATTGGTCTTCACGCTCTTGAGCTGGCACCGAAAAAAGCAGCCGGAACAGCCGCAGGGTTTACCGGTTTGTTTGGCTATTTGGGTGGTTCAGTCGCAGCCAGTATCATCGTCGGTTACACCGTTGACTACTTAGGCTGGGATGGTGGCTTTGCGGTCATGATCGGCGGTAGCGCACTATCTGTTATTCTGCTTTTGTTTGTCATGTTAAGTGAAAATAAACATAAGCAGGAGATAGCTCGCTTAAATCAGTAATCTTGACTAAAAACACTGATTAATGGTGAATCGCAGTACAAATTGATTGTACTGCGATTTCACTAAGAGCATTTTATTTACTGAGATGCTTTTTATTTTCAGGAATATGATATCACCCTGAAAATCTTCTAATAATATGTATAATCGATTTCCATCTATATTCAGCAGTTTTAAAAATCACCGGGTTTATTGTAATTAATATATATAAATTAAACTTATTAACTTAAATTTATTAACTTAAGCGAAATCCGGTATAAATAAACCAGACCTAATTTTATAATTCTGCTTACTTAATGACAACGACACAAAAACAGTTATAAAAAACATCTAAAGTAAAATTTTCATGTCATAAAACTGTGACATGCTACTGGTAAAATCAATATTCAGGATTGTGTTATATCCTTATTTTATATATACCCAATGGATTTCAAGTAACATCATTTTTTATTTAATATTTTTATTAAAATAAATGGAGAGCCCAATGCAGACCCCGATCAAAGCAATCATGGCAGGAATCCTGCTAGCATCATCAATGTCAGGCATTGCACATGCCGCTGATAAAATTGTTATTGCTCACCGTGGCGCCAGCGGCTATTTACCTGAGCACACACTGCCAGCCAAAGCATTGGCTTATGCGCAGGGTGCTGATTATCTGGAACAAGATCTGGTCATGACTAAAGATAATGAATTAGTTGTGTTGCACGACCATTATCTTGACCGCGTAACCGATGTCGCAGAGCGTTTTCCAAACCGCGCCCGTGCTGATGGCCGCTATTATGCGATCGACTTTACTTTACCCGAAATCAGATCTCTGAAATTCACCGAAGGTTTTGATATCAAAGAGGGTAAAAAAGTCCAAAGTTATCCTAACCGTTTTCCAATGGGAAAATCAGATTTCCACATTCATACCTTTCAGGAAGAGCTTGAGTTTATTCAGGGCCTGAACAAATCCACTGGCAAAAACATTGGTATCTATCCTGAAATCAAAGCACCGTGGTTCCATCGTCAGGAAGGCAAGGATATCACCACTAAGGTATTGGAAGTCCTGAAACAATATGGCTACACCAAAAAGAGCGATAAAGTGTATCTGCAATGCTTTGATGCCAATGAACTGAAACGCATCAAAAATGAACTTGAGCCAAAGCTGGGAATGGATCTGAAACTTGTCCAGCTTATCGCTTATACCGACTGGAACGAAACCTACGAACAAAAACCGGATGGTACATGGCAGAACTACAGCTATGAGTGGATGTTTAAGCCGGGTGCGATGAAAGAAGTGGCAAAATATGCTGATGGCATTGGCCCTGACTATCACATGCTTATCGCCAGTGACTCTACCCCGAATCATATTAAGTTGACCGGCATGGTAAAAGAGGCTCATGCCAGCCATCTGGCGGTACATCCGTATACTATTCGCATCGATCAATTGCCAAAATATGCCACTAACGGAAATCAATTGTTTGATATCGTTTTCGACAAAGCCAATGTCGATGGGGCATTCACCGATTTCCCTGATTTGGCCGTGAAGTTTCTGGAAAAACACAACGAGCATAAATAATCTATACCCAACGGATTTGGAAAGGTAGATAAGCAAATAATAAAGGGGCAGCTCCGGTTGCCCCTTTAATCCACTGAAAAGTTAGCCGAAAAAATTCGCTAACGAGTTATTACGAAATTCCCACCGGAAAAGCAATAACTTCACTGATCCGCTCAGCACCCAGTGCCAGCATAATCAGACGATCCACGCCTAATGCAACACCCGCACATTCGGGCATTCCATGCGCGAGAGCGGCAAGCAAGTATTCATCAATCGGCTGGACAGGCAAACCCATTGCTTCTCGCTTACGGTTATCCAGTTCAAAACGCTGCCGTTGTTCATTGCTGTCAGTCAGTTCACGAAAACCATTCGCCAGTTCCATGCCCTTAAAATAAACCTCAAAACGCTGGGCAACGCGGTGATCTTCCTTACTGATTTCTGCCAGTGCCGCCTGAGATGCAGGGAAGTGGTAGATGAACGTTGGTTTTTCAATGCCTATCTGAGGTTCTACCCCCATGACAAAAAGCAATTGCAGCAGAATATCCCGATCCTCTTCCTGATCAGCGATATTACTGAGATCGAGTTTCGCCGCCACTTCACGCAATTTTTCTTTGCTTGCCGTAAGGGGATCGATATCCAGATAGCGAATGAATGCCTGCTGGTAAGAAAGTGATTCAGCACTTTCACAGTCCAGGATCTGCTGTAACAGATCATCAACTTCATTCATCAAGCGATACATATCGTAATGGGGGCGATACCACTCCAGCATAGTAAACTCAGGATTATGGTGGCGTCCCGCCTCTTCATTGCGGAAACTTTTCCCCATCTGATAAATGGAACCACTTCCTGCCGCCAGCAGACGCTTCATATGGTATTCAGGACTGGTCATCAGGTACAGAGTTAAGCCATCTGCCGCTCCCGGCCCGATGAACTGTGTCTGGAAAGGTACCAGATGGACATCGGTGACAGTTGCCTGACTCATCGCAGGTGTTTCAATTTCCAACACTCCGCGATCTGCGAAAAAGCGCCGTATTTCTGCAAGAATCTCCGCCCTTTTCAATAAATTGGCGATAGGGGCACTTGGCTGCCAATTCGCGACTTCGTTCATGTTCCTATGACTCCAAAATAAAACAAAACGCGCAGTTTACCCGCATCAAGCCTGACAGACAAATAACTTGTAGCGTTGTCAACCATGTTCATTTGTGATGGTAATACCTACAATGTATCTTTCATCATGTTCACCCGTAAATTCATTGGATTGAATATCAATTTTTTTATTTTAAGTTAACGAATACAATAACGTTGCGAATACTGGGACTCCCTCTATTTCACCGTCAGGGTTATTTAAATAAAAGTCATATTGCATATTATCACTCCCATCTTTAAACACCACCTCAACATTATTATTTTAGACTGGTGAAAATTCAGGGTAAGTTCTCAATTTAATTACTGTTTAATTTCCATAAAATTTAGTTTGATTTTTTAATTTTATTGCCACTTATAAAAACACGCCTTTGAATAATCGTTAAAATAAAACATATTCAAGTTTTTCAGATTAAAATAATTAGAGTTAACGTTTAAGCCCAATGACAGATAGCTATGTTAGTATTCAGGCCATTGCCGCCATGATCTAATTTGAAAGACGATAGGGATATATTTAAAAGCCCGTCAGTAAATTCTATAGTATCAAAAAATATTTTCATTTTAACAAAATAATTTCCGGCTGGTTTTAGGAAAGGGTTATCGTTTATTAATATATAAAAATTAAAATTTTATTTTTAATAAATTGCAACAACTCGTATCACTGATATTAATATAATTCCCCTTTCAGTACAGAATATTATTTAATAAATAGTGCTTCTCAACTGCTTTTATTTATATATTAACACCTTGCTCTTCCTCATTTTTGCGAGCATGATCGCAATACCTTTACCCATAAATCAAACAAGTTACATGACCACAATCAAACAACTACAAACCGCAATTTCAAACCTTTCGATATGGCGCAAGCAGGATCAACGTGCGCCACACAAGCCATTATTGCTACTGTATGTGCTATCTCAATATCAGAAAGGCCATGAACAACTGTTTGATTATGGGAAAGAGATCCACCAGCCGTTGCTGAATCTACTCAACCATTTTGGCCCAAAACGCAAAAATCACGATCCTTCTTTACCGTTCTGGCGCTTACGTGGCGACGGTTTTTGGGCGTTGCAGAATGCTGAGCTATGCACACCACAAAAAGGCAGCAGACAACCGCCAAAGCGTGAATTGATTGAATTTAGTGTTAAAGCGGGTTTCGACCAACAAAGTTATCAGTTATTACGCAAAAATCCCGCTGTGATCGATAAACTGGCGCAGCAGATCCTCAGTGAGCATTTCCCTGACAGCGTACAGGAGCTGCTTGCCAATCAACTGGACTTTTCTTTAAGTAATAACCGCAAAATACGTGATCCGCGTTTTCGCCAACAAATATTGCGGGCCTATAACTACGAATGTGCAATTTGTGGCTACAATCTTCGACATGACGATACTCCCGTTGGTCTGGAAGCAGCACACATCAAATGGAAACAATACGGTGGCCCCTGTACCGTAAACAACGGACTCGCCCTGTGTTCACTGCATCATTCTGCATTCGATATGGGATCAATCGGCATTGACAATAATATGAATTTACTGATTTCAGAAAGTATTAATGGCGGCCCGATGGTTAAGCATCTTTTTTGGAATTTCGCGAAAAAACAAATATTACTTCCCCAAAACAGAGACTATTACCCTTTGGAAGGTTTTATTACCTGGCATCGTGATCAAGTGTTTAAGCAATAATTCACAAGCGTCTCTGCTGCTTCTAACCAAAAACGGTATATCAGATGAATTTGTTTAAGCACATAGCCATTTGTAAGGGTGAAGGGTGAAGGTTATTGTTAATTGCGAAGTAACCGGCTCTAAAAGATGGATTTTAGAGCCTTTATAAGGCATTAGCAGGAACGTTCAACCGATCATTTTTTGCTTAACTGATCGGCATTACCCACAAAGCAGCCTATTTTGTATCAGTCGGAAAGATTCAGTTCATGTGTGATACCACAGTTTTCAACGAATGCCTCATCATGGGAAACCAGCAGTAATGTCCCCTGATATTCACAAAGTAAGTTCTCTAACAACTGCTTTGAATCCAGATCAAGGTGGTTATCCGGCTCATCCAGCAAGAGCACAGCCGGAGGTGAGGGGCTGTGTGTCAGGGCAAGCAGCGTGGCTTTCAATTGTTCACCCCCGCTGAGCTGATTTAAAGGCTGTAGCGATTTATTCCCTCTTATCCGTAACATACCAAGCTGAGTCCGCCATTGTTCGACAGAAAATGCAGGTTGGTAGTGATGTAATGCTTCAGCAACCGGCAGGGTCTTATCCAGTAGGTTCAGGTGCTGGTCGAGGTAACAAAAAATATCATTTATCCGATATTCTCCTGATACAGGCAGAATTTCTCCACTCAGAACTTTCAAGAGGGTCGATTTGCCGCTGCCGTTACTGCCTTTGATATGCCAGTGTTCCCCGCTATAAACCGTGAATGAGAGTGGCTCAGGATAGCCGTAGGGCAATCTGAGCTCTGAGACAAACAGGGTTATCTTCTGTCCGTCCGGCTGGTAGTTCAGAATCATTTTTTGTTGTCGGGTATGTGTCTTTTTCTCATTGAGATCCTGCAATTGTGTTTGCAGGTTTCCCAGTACCCGTTGATGACGTTGGGCAATATTAGACTGCCGTTGTTCCGCACGATTTTTCTGCATATCCAGTAACAGGAGTGACTGAGAACCACTGCGGCGGATAGCTTCTCCTTGTCTGCGCCGTTGAGCTGCTTTTTTAAGGCTGGTCTGTTGTTGACGCTTTTCGTTACCGATACGGGTGTCCAGACGCTCAGAGGCCGCTTCAAGTGATGCTATGGAGGAAGCCTTCTGCTCTTCATAAAGTGTATAGTTGCCGCCATATTCGCAGAGGCCCTTGTCGGTTAACTCAAAGATCGTCTGCATATGAGCAAGTAGAGTGCGGTTATGAGTGACCACCAGTGAACCTGCTTTGTGTTGTTCCAGCCTGTCGGTAAACCACTGTCGCCCCTCATGGTCAAGATGGTTATCCGGTTCATCCAACAGGAGAAAGTGGTCGCTATGCAGAAAAGCACGACATAGGGCAAGTCGGGTTTGTTGCCCTCCACTGAGGTTTTGTACCAGAGTCTCCATCGATACAGGTAAACGGGCGGAGCCCAGCAGGTTCTGCCACATAGCCGGTTGCTGCCACTTGCCATCAAGTCTTTCGAAGTCATCCATTGTCGCTGTCCCCGCTTCTACCCGTTGAAAAGAGTGATAGAGAGCTGTGACACTCAAGGCATCAGCAATGGTTTCTCCCGCCAGTCGGGTCAGTTGGTCAACATAGGTAAAGGGCATATTCCAGACTAAATGTCCTGAGGTAGGTAATAGTCTCTGTGCCAGCAGCCGTAACAGTACTGATTTACCTTTTCCGTTACTGCCGATCAGTGCGGTTTGTTGGCAAAACAGTGTACCGCTCAGGGGCGGAAAAAGGTTCTTTTGATTAAATTCGATACTAAGTTGCGAAAAATGACAGGCTATCGCCATGCGTACCTCCTGAGTGCAGGTGGCAGACAACGCAGGGATCTCTTTTCAGGAGAGAAACGGATGATAACTATTGCCTGCCAGGAACAGAAAAAAGAATACTATTGGGTATCTGTATACATTTTCTGGCAGTGCTTAGTTCATCGTAGGGAAATGCCTTCTTGGTTAGGTTTGTCAGAGAAATAACGGCGATATTATAATCAGAGATGATAGCGTTAGACAATATAGTCTAAAAAATAATAAGAAATATAATAAATGAAGTCATTAATATGGCTTTTGAACATTCCTACCAGTGCGTTATAACGGCTCTAAGATCCCGCTCTTAGAGCCTGTTACTTTGCAATTAATAATGGCTGTGTCTCTTTACCGACAAGAGCTTTTATGGCGTATTGTTTCCAAGGCTCAACTGATGTTATCCGATAAAAAAAGCATAATTGCGCCCTTTCCTTCAAACTCAATGCCGGTTCACTGACCCGCTTTCAGCTTCTGGAAATACTCTTCATACAGGATATTGGCATTGCCAACATCATTCTGCCATTCTCCTTTATCGATAATCGAATTATCCGGATACAGAGATTTATCTTCCGTCATTGCTTTGGGCAGGAGTTTTTTCGCTGCCAGATTCGGCGTCGGATAGCCGACTTTCTCAGCCACTTGTGCTGCAATCTCAGGGCGCAGCAGGAAGTTAATCAGTTTCAACGCACCTTCGACATTCTTGGCATTAGCAGGAATTGCCAGACTATCCATCCAGAAAATTCCACCTTCTTTCGGCCAGATAATCTCAACCGGTGTGCCTGACTGACGGGCAACATAGGCAGAACCCGGCCACATCATGCCCACATCCACTTCGCCTTCCATAAAGGGATTGGCAGGATTATCAGAGTTAAATGCCAGTACATTCGGCATCAACTTTTGTAATTCCTGATAAGAGGCTTCAATCTCTTTCGGATCAGTGGTGTTGCCGGAATGTCCCAGTTTCAGTAACGCCATCTGGAAGACTTCACGCGCATCATCCGTCAGCACTAAACTGCTTTTATACTCAGGCTTCCAAAAATCAGCCCACGAAGTAATGGATTTCGGATCAACATTATCACTGTTAACGCCAATCGCCGTGGCACCCCAGATATAAGGGATGGAGTAATCGTTATTCGGGTCAAATGACTTATGGAGCAGATTGGGGTCAAGATTATGGAAATTGCTCAGTTTGCTCTTGTCAATTTTTTGCAGCATCCCTTCTTTACTCATCTTTGAGACAAAGTAAGTGGATGGAACAACTAAATCGTATGCGCCGTCTTTATAAGTTTTCAGCTTAGTGTACATGCTCTCATTGGATTCATAGGTGGAATAAATCACCTTAATCCCAGTTTCTTTAGTGAACTGGTTAAGCAGACCAGGCGGAACATATTCAGTCCAGTTGTAGAAATACAGCGTCTTGCCGTCATCTGCGGCAGCAGCATTCACCGAACCAATACTTAATGCCATCATCCCAGCGGCTAACAGACAGAACCACTTTTTCATGTTGTTTTTCATGTAGTGTTTCCCCTCGCAGTTGGTGCGTTAGTATCATATAGGTTCGCGTGAACCTATCCCCGAAAAGCGGCTATTATAAGAGCCGTATTTTGTAGGGTAAAGCCACTTGTTATGGTGTAGGTTGACGAGTTGTACGATTAATTTATTTTGATTACAAAATTACATAAAACGCACAAACAGAGGAAAGTAATTTCATGAATGAATTCACTATCACACACAACCTTAAAAAACCCACTGTAGCTATTACCAGTGAAGAAAAATCTGAAACATTACAGAAAGAGAAGCTAGATACTGAATTTTCTGAGATTATCGCCCTACTCGATATATCAAACAGGAAGCTGGCAGATAAATAATGAAGCTCATTTCCACCAATGGCGTGATTATTGAAATAGTTTACCTATGAAGAAAGTTGCTACAAATAATAAAAGCGTAACCACAAACTGGCTACGCTTAAAAAAATATTAAGACTTACCCGTGCGATCGCGCATCACAAATTGGCTAATCAGGACCAAAATCAGCGACATAAGCAGCAAAATCGTTGCCAATGCGTTTACTTCCGGCGAAACCCCGACTTTTACCATTGAATAGATCTTCAGTGGCAGGATTTCATAGCTCGGCCCCGTCACAAATGAAGAAACAACCACATCGTCCATCGATAGGGTAAAGCTCAGTAACCAACCCGCCATTACTGCCGGCATCGCCAGCGGTAAGATGATTTTGCGCAGAATAGTTAACTCGCTGGCACCCAAATCACGCGCTGCTTCCAGCATTTTGACATCAAAATCTTTCAGGCGGGAGTAAACCGTCACAACCACAAAAGGCAGACAGAAGGTGATATGCGAGAACAGCAGTGACCAGAATCCAAGCGAAACGCCGAGCAGCATAAACAGTACCAGCAATGAAATCGCCATCACGATATCCGGCGACATCATCACGACAAACAGCATTCCGCCAACGAACTTTTTGCCACGGAACGAGTAACGGTACAGGGCAACGGCGGTCAGTGAACCTATCAGCGTAGCAAACGTGGCGGATGCCACCGCCATCGTCAGAGAATGACCCGCCGCTTGCAGCAAGCTGTCATTGGATAACAGCAGACTGTACCACTCAGTGGTAAAACCCTGCCAGCGAATACCAAAGCGTGACTGGTTAAACGAACTGACCAGCAGAATAATAATCGGGATATACAGATAAGCATAAACGATGGTCATGAAGCCACCGCGCAACAGGCGTCCGATCATTCCAGTTCCACCTTTTTGTTCAGTAGCTTAGCCGCACGATAATAAACGAATAACATCAGCCCCATCACCAGCGTCAGACAGATGCTGGTCGCCGCGCCAAACGGCCAGTCACGGATGTTAAGGAACTGACTCTTGATCACATTCCCAATCAGCAGATTTTTCGCGCCACCCATCAGATCAGCCACATAGAACAGCCCCATCGCTGGCAGCAATACCAACAGGCAACCGGCAATAATGCCCGGCATAGTCAGGGGAATGATAATGCGGATAAAGGTCTGCAATTTGCCGGCGCCTAGATCCCGTGCTGCTTCCAGACAAGGTTTATCCAGCTTTTCGATACTGGAATAGAGCGGCATCACCATAAATGGCAACAGGATATAAACCAGCCCCAGAACAACAGCTTCGGAGGTATACATAATGCGCAGCGGTTTATCGATGATCCCCACCCACAGCAAAAAATCATTCATATAGCCGCGTGTACTGAGGAACATCTTCAGACCATAAATACGGATTAGCGAGTTCGTCCAAAACGGTACGATCAGCAGGAACAGCATCAGCGGACGCAGTTTATTCGGCATACGCGCCAGGAAAAAAGCGAACGGATAGCCAATCACCAGACAGCACAACGTCGCCACAATCGCCATATTCAGCGAATGCAGCAACACTTCGGCATACAGCGGATCGAACAATCGGGTGTAGTTATCCAGTGAAAATACCATCTGTACCAGATTGGCATCATCACGGGTCAGGAAGCTGGTTCCGATAATCATCAGATTCGGCAGAAAAACAA
The DNA here is from genome assembly GCF_033949345.1 of Xenorhabdus littoralis. Taxonomy (NCBI): domain Bacteria; kingdom Pseudomonadati; phylum Pseudomonadota; class Gammaproteobacteria; order Enterobacterales; family Morganellaceae; genus Xenorhabdus; species Xenorhabdus littoralis. The sequence continues at coordinate 48,675 of NZ_VCDP01000053.1, read as the reverse complement.
ACAGTATCAACCACGATACCATGCCGGTAATGACGATATTCTGGAATAGTTTACGCGTCTTCTTCATCGACCAGCACAACCTCCCAGCTTTCTACCCAAGTCACGGCGATCTTCTGGTTCAGGGAATGATCAACATCAGGATCATCTTCGTTGAAGAATTCGCTGACCATGACCATTTTGCCATTTTCCATTTCGACCACAGAATCCAGCGTCATCCCCTTATAGTTACGTTCACGAACATAACCAATCAGGCCGGATACCTGCTCACCGTTATTGATCTCTTCCACGCGCAGGTCTTCCGGGCGCAACAATACTTTCAGCGTTTGCCCGACAGTCACTGGCAGCGCAGTGAAAATATCGCATTCATGGCCTTCAACATTGGCGCGTATCCGCTGCTCATCAATGCGCTGCAATACGTTGGCGTCAAAGATATTGATTTCGCCGATAAAGCGGGCAACAAACAGATTCTTCGGCTCTTCATAAATCTCACGCGGAGAACCGTCCTGCTCAATGTGTCCGTCACGCATAACCACGATCCGATCCGACATGACCAGAGCTTCTTCCTGATCATGGGTAACGAAGATAAAGGTGATGCCAAGCTTGCGCTGAAGCGCTTTCAGCTCATTTTGCATCTGTTTGCGCAATTTGTAATCGAGCGCGGACAACGATTCGTCCAGCAACAAAACTTTAGGTTTATTCACAACCGCGCGGGCAATCGCCACACGTTGCTGCTGACCACCAGAGAGCTGTGCGGGTTTACGCTGGGCAAACTCTTCAAGCTGCACCATGCGCAATGCTTCCTCAACACGCGGAGTGATCTCTTTTTCCGGTGTTTTCTGCATTCGAAGCCCGAAAGCGACATTTTCAAATACGGTCATATGAGGGAACAGGGCATAACTCTGGAAGACCGTATTAACGTGACGGTGCTCGGCGGGAATATCAGTAATATCCTGCCCTTCCAGTAAAATCTTGCCGCTGTCCGCATCTTCCAGCCCGGCAATCAGACGGAGTACTGTGGTTTTGCCACAACCGGATGGCCCAAGAATGGTCAGGAACTCGCCATCATTGATTGTCAGATCGAGCTGTGAAATAACTTGTTTGCCGTCGAAGCCCTTGCTCAAGGCTTTCAATTCCACGAATGGAGTCAGAGAGGTGTTCTCAGTCATTTATGCTATCATCTATCCCTTGGAATAATGCAGATAGAACCGCCACGGGAAAAGACTGTGTCAGCTAGCAGGAGGCATCATTTCTCCGCTGAAGCTCAAAGCCAGTGGCGACGGTTGAAATTATGAAGCGCGCATAATAAACGCAGTAAGCCCAAATTGAAAGCTGAAACACTGACAATATGTCATTTTTTATTATCATTTCATAAATGGTAACATTGAGGCACCATTTTGAACCTAGTTTTCCCTGTTGGAAATAATTTCCTGATGATTATTTTTCAATCAAATTAAACTCCTTGTTTTTCAATAAACTCCAGAAATCCCCAAAAATCAGTTCCATCGCTATCCATGTTCTATACACCAATCTTTCCGGGTAACTCCGATATTCTTTTCTTTTGTTATGACGTTATGACTCCTTCTTTCCTGATAACTCTCATTCTGATGATAAATTGCTTTTTTAATATTGAATCCCATTAATTCATTAGTATTATTTTTTATTGTTTTAATAACTAAATTTATAATTCCTTGTTTTTACTGAAATCAAAATAATTAAGATCGCTATCACTATTTAGGAAAATAATCACAGAGCTTACTTTACACTCTAACTCTTTGGCGATACTTTCCCAACACAGATAACCAGCGCTGCCTGTCTACATTACGAATAAAATAACTAAGAAAATCACTAATAAACTAACGCCAATAGATTTTAAGTTGCACCACGAATATTGGCTTATTTAAGTATTAATGCGATATCAATATAAAAATAAAATTATTTGGCTCATTCGATAATAAAAATAACGACAACTCATTCAGCGTCATTTTTTTTATCCAACTAGCTGAATCGTTTCAATTCATTGAAAAGGAATAGCGAGGTACAATTAGATGTTTAATCTATCATTCCAAGATATTCATCTGGCAGCACAGGCTGATAATAAAGAAAACGCCATCCGCCAAGTTGCCGATGCTCTGACCACAGCGGGATATACCAGCGAAGGGTACATCAAAGGGATACTGGAGCGTGAAACCCAGTCTTCAACCTATCTGGGCAATGGCATTGCCATTCCACATGGGACTCACGCAACCCGTGATTTCGTGGTAACCACGGGCGTAACGGTGATGCAATTCCCTAACGGGATAGCATGGGATGATAATCAAACCGCCTATATCGTTATCGGCATCGCCGCAAAATCAGACGAGCACCTTAACCTGCTACATCAGCTGATCCCCATCATCAGTGATGAAAATCGCGCCAGCCAAATGGCCAAAGCAGCCTCAGTTGATGAACTATACCGTTTATTGATGCACTCACAACCGCCCTACTTGCTGGATACATCCACAATCACACTGGATATTGATGTGCATGATCTGACAACCTTGCAGGCGATGAATATCGGCCGTCTGCAACAGGCCAACGCAGTGAATGCAGAATTTATTGCCGATATCCTCACCAGACCACCAATACATCTCGGGCAAGGGATCTGGTTAAGTGACAGCTCACAAGGCAACTTGCGCAATGTTGTCGCTATCGCCAGACCCAAAATTCCTTTCATCGTTGATGAACAACCGATGAGTCTGCTGTTAACCATCGCTTGCACAGACAATCAACTGGATAAACTGCTAAACCAGCTCGGTACGCTGCTACAACACGGCAAGGGAGAACGGCTGTTACACGCTCCAGATAGCGCCGCCGTCATTGCATTGCTGACAACGGATATATCACAAGAAACAGATGTACTGACCGCAGATTTCATTCTGCCTAATGAACATGGCCTGCACACCCGCCCCAGCGCGTTGCTGGTCAATACCATCAAACAATTCAGCAGCCAAATCACCATCACCCAACTTGATGGAAGCGGCATTCCCATTGATGGCCGCAAACTGATGCAAGTCGCGGGATTGGGGGTCAAACAAGGCGAGCGTATTCGCTTTACCGCCATCGGCTCCGATGCCAACGACGCGCTCACCGCTATCGAAGACCTCATTAACAAAAATCTGGGTGAGAAATTGGGATGAGCAAACATGAAATGAATAAACGAGTGGCGACCATCACCCTGAACCCCGCTTATGATTTGGTCGGATTAACCGGAGATATCAAAACCGGCGAAGTCAATCGCATCCAGACCTTCGGATTATATCCGGCAGGCAAAGGCATCAACGTTGGAAAAATCCTCAGAGCCCTCGATATTGACGTCACCGTGGGCGGCTTTCTGGGCAAAGATAACCAGAGCAGCTTTCAAAAAACCTTCACAGAACTGGGCATCACCAACCGATTCCAGATAGTCGAAGGACGAACCCGCATTAACGTCAAACTCACCGAACAGAGCGGACTCGTCACCGACTTCAACTTTTCAGGATTCAGCATCAGCAAAGAAGAGTGGCAGCGCTTTGCTGAAGAGTCCCTCAAATGGCTGAGCGATTTCAACATAGTATGCGTGAGCGGCAGCCTGCCAGCAGGTATCGAACTGGATGACTTCACCGACTGGATGCAACGACTGCGTGAAGCCTGCATCTGTGTTGTGTTCGACAGCAGTCGGGAGGCTTTAACCGCCGGCCTCAAAGCCCTGCCGTGGATGGTCAAACCGAACCGCCACGAACTGGAAATCTGGGCAGGCAGACCTTTGCCGACACAGGAAGATATCATCATCGCCGCCCATAAACTACATACCGCTGGGATCTCGCACGTCGTCGTCTCACTGGGCGAAGAAGGTGCGATTTTGGTCAACTCGGCGGGAACATGGCTTGCCAAACCACCGCACTGTGAAATCGTCAGCACCGTCGGCGCGGGGGATGCAATGGTCGGCGGACTGATTTACGGCCTGATGATGAGACAACCCTGCGAGCATACCCTGCGCTTCGCCACTGCCATCTCCGCCATGACCGTCGGTCAAAGCAACGTTGGTAACATCGACCGCCAGCAACTCGCCCGACTGATGGCAAAAGTAGAACTCACCTCATTAAAACAACAGGCTTCAAAAAATAACAACAAGAAAAAGGATATTGCATGAAAATGCTCATTATCAGTAACGATAAACAGGGACAGGCACGCGCTTACCTCGCCAAACACACACTGGAGAACGCTGCCACCCAACAGGGTTTTACCTTTACCACTGACCTGAACGATGCTGAACTGGTGATTATCATCGGTGAAACTGCACCAACTTCACTCAACCTGCACGGTAAAAAAATCTTTATAGGCCGGGCAGAACAAGCGATCCGCGAACCAGAGGCATTTATACACCGAGCCAAAACAGAGGCCAGTGTTGATCAACAGCAAAACACCGCCGATGCAACTCAGCCAAAAACCATCAACATCGTCGCCATCACCGCCTGCCCGACAGGTGTTGCCCATACTTTTATGGCAGCTAAGGCACTGGAGATAGAAGCACAAAAACGCGGCTGGCAAATCAAAGTAGAAACCCGAGGCTCCGTAGGAACAGCCAACACCATCACAGAGCCAGAAATCACAGCAGCGGATTTGGTGATTGTGGCGGCGGATATCGACGTCGACCTTACATCATTCTCCGGTAAACGCCTCTACCGCACCTCCACAGGCGCAGCTTTGAAAAAAACTGCCCAAGAGTTGGATAAAGCACTGATCGAAGCCGAGATATACACCGTCAAAGACAACACTTCCGCATCCAGCTATTCCAATAACGCCAACAACAAAAAACAAGAAAGCACTGGCGCTTACCAACATCTGATGACCGGCGTTTCCTACATGCTGCCGATGGTCGTTGCGGGTGGCCTGTGCATTGCATTGTCATTTGTATTCGGCATCGAAGCATTCAAAGAATCCGGCACACTGGCGGCAGCACTGATGCAAATCGGCGGTGGCTCCGCCCTTGCCCTGATGGTGCCCGTGCTCGCGGGTTACATTGCCTACTCCATCGCCGGACGCACCGGACTGGCTCCCGGACTTGTCGGAGGAATGCTTGCCGTCAGCACTGGTGCCGGATTCCTCGGAGGCATAATCGCAGGCTTCCTCGCAGGATACATTGCCAAACTCCTGACAACCAGATTGCACCTGCCACAAAGCATGGAGGCATTGAAACCGATTTTAATCATTCCGCTGGTAGCAACATTAGCAACCGGATTAATCATGATTTACGTAGTGGGCAAACCCGTTGCCGCAATAATGGAATGGCTGACCCACTGGCTGAAATCAATGGGAACAACTAACGCGGTGATCCTCGGTGCAATCCTCGGCGGCATGATGTGTACCGATATGGGCGGGCCAGTAAACAAAGCCGCTTATGCGTTTGGCGTTGGATTATTAAGTGCCCAAACCTACAGCCCGATGGCCGCGATTATGGCGGCGGGGATGGTTCCGCCATTGGCAATGTGGCTGGCAACGGTGATTGCACGGAATAAGTTTGACCAGAGCGAGCGTGAAGGCGGAAAAGCGGCACTGGTGCTGGGACTGTGTTTTATCTCCGAAGGAGCGATCCCATTTGCGGCGAAAGATCCGGTCAGAGTGCTACCGAGTTGCATTCTGGGCGGCGCAGTGACAGGAGCGCTTTCTATGTACTTTGGCGCGCAACTGATGGCTCCGCATGGCGGGCTGTTTGTATTATTGATACCGGGAGCAATTACACCTGTGTTGACTTATTTGGGAACTATTCTGGTTGGTACAGTGTTGACGGCTGGGCTTTATGGGGTGGTGAAGAGAAAAGATGCTGAAGTAATTGGTTGAGGTTTATTGTGTGAGGTTTATTGTGTGAGAGGAGTTGTGTGAGAGGAGTTGTGTGAGAGGAGTTGTGGTTATACACAACTCCAAAAACACCAGTTCGGCATATATTCAATAGATTTCAAATCGCTCCAAACCCGCTACGGTAAGAACAAAAAGCTGACATTGAAAGTGGACTTTATGTAGTCTAAATTAAACAAAGTTAATTTCTAACATCTTCTATACCCGATTAATTAGTTGAAATATCCATATATTGAATACCAAACAACAGACCTACCGGAAGGAAAACTCTTCACTGATCTGTCCCGAATGCACTAATGAAATGAGCATCCTCACCCACCAGACCCTGACACATATTCAACAAAGTTGATATTACGCCTACGAAATTGGCAGAGACGAAAAATATCTGCTACATCGAGCATCAAGCCCAGCGCCAAAGCGCAACTTATTGGGCTGAAGCCCTTGCCCAAATTGCCAGTGATCACCCTGATTGAAACAATAACGCGTTCAGACATTCAACGCCTTGCCACTCAATATATCGGACAAAATGAGAAAGTATTTAAGATGATCCCGAGGTAATATAGCCATCTCAGGTGGCAAATAAGGTCACCTGAGTGCCAAGAAAAAAGTGATGTAATATCAAACGGAGATCGATTATGAAAAATGCAACAACACCCACACTAGAAGGCCATACCATCACAGATTATCTGGGTGTCGTCACAGGGGAAACGATTCTTGGGGTAAATATTGTGAAGGATTTTTTTGCTGGGGTCAGAGATATCGTTGGTGGACGTTCTGGCGCTTATGAGAAAGAATTGAAAAATGCACGGGAAATTGCCTTTGCAGAAATGAATGCACAAGCCCAAGCTTTAGGTGCCAATGCGGTTGTCGGCATTGATATTGACTATGAAACCGTCGGCAAAAATGGCGGTATGCTGATGGTCGCCGTATCGGGGACAGCGGTTAAGATTGTGTAAAGAGCAATAGTACTGAGTTTGTGGATTAGGCCATCGGTTGGGTGGCTTAATTTGTATTAATGCGATTTAAGTGTATTAGTTCAGACTAGATCTGACACTTCGGTTTGAAAAGAAGAGAGTTACCGACTTTGATTAAAGGTGATGAATCCATAATCAAAGACCAAGAGGTAACTCTCATGCTTTATACTAGCAATCCAATCATCAAACACAAGGCGGGTCTGCTTAATCTCGCAGAAGAGCTCAGTAATGTTTCAAGGGCCTGTAAAGTGATGGGTGTATCCAGAGATACGTTTTATCGTTATCAGGAGCTCGTTGAAACAGGCGGGATTGATGCGTTAATCAACCAAAGCAGAAAAAACCCTAATTTGAAGAACCGTGTGGATGCGGAGATCGAACGCGCCGTTATCAACTCGGCCATCGAATTCCCGGCATATGGGCAAGCCAGAACAAGTAATGAGCTCAGAAAAGCAGGCATCTTTGTGTCCGCCAGTGGTGTCCGTTCTATCTGGCTCAGACATCATCTTGAGAACTTCAAAAAGCGTCTGGCAGCCCTTGAAAAGAAAGTGGCTGACGAAGGCATTATCCTGACTGACGAGCAAGTTGCCGCCCTCGAACGTAAGCAGCATGATGACGAAGCGTGTGGCGAAATTGAAACCGCTCATCCTGGCTATTTAGGGTCGCAAGATACCTTTTATGTCGGTAATCTTAAAGGCGTAGGACGCTTGTACCAACAAACTTTCGTCGATACTTACAGTAAAGTGGCTTTCGCTAAACTCTATACGAGCAAAACGCCCATTACAGCGGCGGATTTACTGAATGACCGGGTGCTGCCGTTCTTCAGCGCTCATAGATTGCCGATGTTACGTATTCTGACAGACAGAGGCACCGAATATTGCGGGCGTGTTGAGCACCATGATTACCAACTGTATCTGGCTGTCAATGATATCGACCATACCAAGACAAAGGCGATGTCACCGCAAACCAATGGCATCTGTGAACGGTTTCACAAAACCATCCTGAATGAATTTTACCAAGTGACGTTCAGAAAGAAATTGTATGGCTCATTGGATGAGTTACAAAAAGATCTGGACAAATGGATGGACAATTACAACAATCACCGCACTCATCAAGGAAAAATGTGTTGCGGCCGGACACCAATAGAAACCCTTCAGGATGGGAAATCCATTTGGGCAGAAAAAAATTTGACCCAAATATAATCTGACAGTCGCCGATAACAAAGTGGGTAACTGTCAGATCAAGTCGCGACTAGTACAATTTAAGACACAGTAATAATAAAACCTTCTTTTATATTCTACCATTCTATAATTTTCGTCATATGATTCCAGGCAATTAGGTAATGAGTAAGATATTCATTACTAATGGGGATGATTTATGTTATTCAGATCAAAATCTTTAAGTTTTAAGAGATCGGATGACTTCAATTCGTTGAATAGAGCTAAATCTAGTCCTAATCTAACTTCTCTTTCTCTTAATGCTAAAGCATCATTAGTTTCCGAGAACGTTTCTTTATCAAAAGTATATGAAATATTAAAGTTCATAAAGTTACTCAATGCACCAAAACTTCTACCTGACATTCCTCTAATCACAAACATTTCGACACACCCCGGTATTAGGGGATGTGGTATTTCACTCATCGAGTGTGCAGTAAATTTATCTTATCAATTAAGGAAGGTGTAGTTCAACTTACCCCAATTGATGAAAGCGAAGGTTCTTATGAATATATAGGATTTACCAAAATACGAACTAATAGGCTTGTTTTTATGGTGTTAAAACCAGCCGAAAGCCCTAAATGGAAATGAATAAATTGTATTAGCCATCACTCGATCTGACACTGTTGCTGATCTGAGCGAAACTTAATCTGACAGTCTGCTTTGTGCCAAAAGCGGACGTTCACGCACATTGTTTGAGAAGATGATAAAGTGCGCGACAGCCATCGTCTTTAAGCATCAGGTGCATAATGATTTCATCAACGTCAAGAATGAAGGCTTCCTCTTGGCGGATCATGGATATGAAACTCACAGCAAGAATTCTTCCAGCCTCCTCTATGGCCCACTGTATTTCTTCTTTTGCATCATGAGGGAAAAAATGTGCGACTATCCCTGTACCCAGCGATTGCATGGAGCGTCCAGGAGAGAAATAATCCCAGTGCCAGCGCCCTCTCGTCGGGCAATATGTATCATTCTCATCGCTCAGCATATAACTCCATTCTGGGCTGTCCCACATCCATTGAGGTGCAAGCAGCGGCTGCATGAAATTAATGCTTACCTGATGAGTTCGGGCATTTCCGATAAAACGCACTGGTGTGCGATGAAAGTATTCTCTCGCCGATTTATCTAAATCATCTTTTTGGATGGTATAGTTGATCCATGCAAGCATTTCCGACTGCGTCGTGTCTCCCGCTAGATGCTGCATTGCATTACCGAGAAATAATCCCCGCTCTCGAAACTCAGTGAGATCCAGGTATACCCTACCTACCAGCGGCACCGGTAGCTCTGCCAGACAGCTTCGCTCAAGAACGATTGGTATGATTTTGACATCAGGATCGGAAGCGAGTATTGACAGCATTTGTAACTCCTGATGCAGGCCTGAGCCTATTTTTTTTGCGGAATATATGTAATCTTCATCACATAAGCAAAAGACTTTCAACGGACGGCTTGCCAGCGCTTTCTGTATAGTTAAATCGATTGAGTCGCCAAATGCTATACTGTCACGATCCCAAAACAAACTATATTTCCACTCTAGACTGCTAATGATGTGAGATCTTATCCATTCTTTTTTATCTGCTCCTGCCCCCACGCGTAGGAAATGAAGATTCTCGTGTCACTTTTATCTTTTATGAACATTTCCTATCTGTCCTCTTTTTTGAGATGAAATTTATATATTTATTTCCATATAATCCATTGACGCTTTACCCCAATCTAAATAAACCATAACGCACAATTAAGATAATTTCAGCTTCGATATACCTCTTCGTATGTGAAAATGCTAATGAATTCTGAACGACATAGCTTCGGTAGTCATCGTTTAATCAGCTATCGTGATAATTAATAATAGCTGCCAACTTCTGCTTCTTACTTCTAGTAGACCAGACGTTTCTTCGGCCTGACTGCTAAGAGCCAGAGAGAACCTTGCTCACAACATAGCGTACTAATCAATAGGCGCAGGTCAACAGCTCCACTATTTGCTAAGATACAGTTTTTGTTGAAGCTATCATTTTTACGACTTGATAGAACTTAACCTCAGTATGAGAAGAACTAAACTTTACCTGATATACAAGAAAACTAAGAATCTCCGTGTGACTCAGCTATTGCTGGGCCATAAGAAACTGGAAAGTACAGTTCGTTACTTGGGCATTGAAGTCGATGATGCGTTGGAGATATCTGAGTCAATTGAGGTCTGAGCCTGTTAGGGCTGCTACAACAGTCCTGTGCCAGAAACGGGCATTTCTATAAATTTTAGGATTGCACTTAAGTCATCAGAAATGTTATAAATTGTACGCCCTATGTATAGGCGTAGGGGTGATGTACAGTTTGTCAACTCCCGGACAGCGACCTTCGTTGCACTCCGACCAGAGGCTGACTAATAAGTGGATGATGCTCATAACGGTCTCCATAATACTGATTACAGTATACAGTGTTTCTAACATTTGCGGTGAAATGCACTATTGGACTCTTTTGTAGTTCTTTGTGTATGAGAAGGTTGGATAAAGACCACTTTGTTAAGCCGGGGCGATGTTTTTCTGAACGACCGCAGTTCAAAATCACCCCGGTTTCACAATCCTTGAGAACTCATAATATGGAATTCCGTGAACATCCTTGGTTTAGGAAGCGTGGTTATCTTCATTTCGATAAACCTATTTCAGTGGAACACGCCTTGGATATCGTAACCAATCCTTACACCGTTGCGACTCATTCTTTCTTACCTTTCATTACTTTTACTTCAACTACTTATAAAGTACAAAAAGATAAAGGCACAAACGCTATAAATAAAACCCTCAAAGAAAGACCAATAGCGTATTCCTCTCACGTTGATAGTCATATATATTCTTATTATGCTGCAATCCTTGATGAGCTATATGAAAAAGAGTTACAGATGCATGGTATTTCAAAAAATGTTTTGGCCTTCAGAGCATTAAATAAAAGTAACATTGAGTTTGCATATGAAGCTTTTCAGGAAATAAAAAAAAGAGGTGATTGTAGTGCAGTTGCTTTAGATCTATCGAAATTTTTCGATACTCTTGATCATTCGTTTTTGAAAGATGCGTGGTGCAGATTACTTGCCACTGACAAATTGCCTGAAGATCATTATGCTGTTTTTAAAGCCATCACAAAATTTTCGAAAGTCAATAAAAATGAAGTATATGATTTAATCGGGATTCCTAAAAATAATGCCAGACATACTAAGAAAACCAGGAAACAAATCTGTTCTTTTGAAGATTTCAGGAATAAAATCAGAAAAGCTAATTTAATAACACCTAACAAAGCTAATTTTGGAATCCCGCAAGGTTCGCCAATTAGCGCTCTTTTATCGAATATATATATGCTTAACTTTGACATTGAAATGAATGAATATGTTTCACCATTAGGTGGTGTATATTTTAGATATTGTGATGATATGCTTTTTATCGTTCCTTCACATGAAAAAAATAATGTTTCTGGCGAAGCCGAAAAAAGATTATTCAAACTCAAAGTTTCTCTTAATATCAAGAAAACAGAAATTAGAGAGTTTGTAGCTACGCCATCTAAAATAAAATGTGACAAGCCTCTGCAATACTTAGGTTTTATATTTGATGGTGATAATATCTTTCTGAGGTCATCATCTCTTTCACGTTACTCTGACAGGATGAAACGTGGCGTACGCCTTGCGAAAGCAACTATGAAACGCAAAAATAAAATCAGAAAACTTAAAGGATTGCTTAAAAAGGAACTATTCAAAGAAAAAATCTATGCCCGTTATGCTCACGTAGGTAAACGGAATTTTTTAACCTACGGATATAGAGCGTCTCGCATAATGCATTCGAATTCAATAAGAAAACAATTAAAGCCTCTATGGGAAAGATTACAGAAAGAAATTAACAAATAGAAAGTTGATGATATGAAGTCACTTGTCCTCAATCAGGAGCTTCACTTTGGATTTTTCTCCAGTACTTAAATTGTTATTTCGCATCAGGTGCCTTGCCTTATGTGTTCAACGATGTCCGCTTCTCGCTCATGCAAGACCACCATAATTAAATCTCCCTCATCATAGGATGATTGATTATGAATTCGTCACCGTGGAACAAGAATCGTATTATCGGTCAAAAAAGACCTCTTCAGATATCCCAGATATGGGATATCTGAATCAGACTGGAGCTGGAAGGTAGAACACGCGATCTGGCTCTTTTCAATCTGGCGCTGGATAGTAAGCTTCGAGGATGCGATTTGGTTAAGCTGAAAGTATCAAACTTAACATCTGGCAGCTCTATTTTGAGCAGGGCAACTGTGTTGCAACAGAAGACAGGTAGTCCTGTCTAGTTCGAGTTAACCAAAGGGTGATTCAACTCCTGCCAGGTCATAAAAAACTGGAGAGCACAGTTCGCTATTTGGGTATAGAAGTTGATGACGCGCTGGAGATATCTGAGTCAATTGAGGTATGAGCTAGACAGGGCTGCTAGAGCAGGCCCTGTGCCAAAAACCAGCAATTCTCAATGAACAGAAGCAAATTAAAATACATAACAGTATGAAACTGAAATAAAAAAGATAATTTATGCTGCTTGTAACGGTGCTAAATAGCGCAAAAACTATTTTTAGTTGTTCCCGCAACACCGCATAAACGCAGGGAAAAATTTTTCAGTGAGAATTGCTGCTCCAGTTACCTATTTTTGGGTGGGGTGTCACTGTTAGTCTAAATTTGAGCTAAATTCTTTTCAGCCCAAACCCGTTTTCCATCGTAGCCCAAGGGGATTTCACCTTCAGGCCCTCACGCAACCGGACATGAATTTCTCAATTCATCCGGCTCTATCGTCCAGCCATTTCACCCGCAAAAACAGTGCAGCTTTGCCCAACACACTGTTAATGCAATAGAATATTGTTTTTAAATCATAATGAGATGCAAAATTACGTTTAAAATAAGGATAAATAACAAAATATCAAAATAATATGCTTAATTTATGATATTTTAATATTATTTTGTGATATGAGTCACAGATTGATTTTATTAAAACATTAAACTGAGCTTGCTTGTTAATTTATTGTTATGAAAATATTTTTGTATGTGATTTTTTGGCTATAATCGTGTGATGAAATTTATTTTTTATTCAAAAACATGAGGAATGAAAAATGAGAAACTCCAAAGTATTTGGCAATACCGCGAATAAGGATCTTGAAAAAATTTCGGCAAGCCTAAGTAGAGCAGCTCAGATGATCGAGCCTAGTAAAACAGATAAATCTAAAGGTCTTTTTATTATCAAGTCAAAAGCTGATCCTTTAGAAGAGAAACTACTGGAACAGTGCTGCATTCGCTGAAATATATATTTCAGATACTAGATACTCAGGGCAAGGGCATGAAAGCTTACTTATTATACATCGTTTAATCTAGCTGTCTTATGAATAAAGTGAGATTAAAAACCATCTATAACAAACTGATAAATTGAACAATTTAATGAGTCTTTTATCGACACTATTTGTTTACAATTCTATCTGAATGAAATTTAGTCTTTCATGCTCTTTCTTTAACTAGATACTAGGTATTTATGTTTAATATTTGCATAATTTACTGATATATAGTTCTTCTTATCATAAATTATTGATGAAGATATCCTCCTTAGAAAGAGTTGGTATCAAAGGATATGTTTTCTTAAATTAATAAAGGAAAGGGGAATTACTACGAAAGGTGGTAGTTTTTTATTAAATTCTCCATTACTAAATAGGTTATTACTATGAAATGGACATATTTGGGGCATTCTTGTTATTTTATAGAAACGTCAGATCTAACTATATTAATAGACCCGTTACTAACATCTTTATTTCAAGCAGGAACTGCACAAATATGCCCTGAACGTTCAATAAATTTTGAAGAAATACCAAAAATAGATGTAATAATTATAACACATCAACATCCCGGCCATTTTGAACCAGAAAGCTTGTCCATGCTAAATCGCGACGCAATGGTTATTTACCCTCCATTGCCAAGCATAGGATTATGTTTAAATATATTGGGGTTTAGTAATACTCAAATTGCAGAAACTGGTGATAATATAGAAATATCTTCATTGATAATTTTGTTTACCGGTGAAAAAGAGTATGCGAATTTCGAGTTCGGTTTCACTATAATAGAAGATGAAAAGAATGTGGTTTCATTTACTGGTGATTCTCACTTAGATATTCGTGAAGTACGACGTATAAAAACATTTTGCCAAAAAGTTCCAGTGTTAATAGGTGGTTATCCTGATGTCCAACACCGATTTTTAACATATTGGGACTTTGATTTTCCTATCACAGACATTGAAAAGAGATTAACCAGCATAAAAATGCTAGCACCATTAATATTCATTCCTAACTGCTCTGGAATGAAATATATAGAGAAGTATGATTGGGCAAATTATTATAGTTTTCCTATGCACCCCAAAGATTTTATAGAAAATATCAAATCTTATCTACATGACATAGAAATGGTTTCATTATTACCTGGTGATGTGATTTCTGTGATTAATGGGATAGCAAATTTAGAGATACAGGTCTCTCCAATAGCAAAAAGCATAGGGTATTTTGACCGACCAAGAGTTGATCCGATAAAGAATTTACCCCTACTTATAGATGATGATTCAAAATGTATTGGTGCTAACAATCTAGACAAATTTGTTTTTTCTTGGCTAATAAACAAACTTTTACCATGGTTGGAAATACAGAAAAAAAGTATTGATAGCTCTATTTTTAGATTATGTAAGCAACAGGTTAAATATAGAATAGGAATTATTCTTCCTTCAAAAAAATCCAAAGAATATATTATAAATTTTTCTCAGTCGAGTATAACTTTAGAAAAGCATTCACAAAAATCGCTTCCATATGCTTCGTTGCATATCAGGGTTTGTGCCTCAGCTTTGTTAGCCTGTGAAGCAGGTGAAATTCCTTATTTTGTTTTATATTTTAATTCAAGAGTTTATTCGACGTTACATCGTATTTTTGAGTCAAGCGATGGTGAGTTTAGGGTGCAAAGGTATGATGTAAGAGATCCTATTTTCTCATATTTCAATAATAACCCTGAAACTCATTTTAATCGCTGGTTAACGAGAGAATCAAATCGATTAATACAGGAATTAAATAATGAAAATTAAAATGGCTTTTGGTGTTAATGGAATGGGAACTCCTAGAGGATTATTTATTAGAAACACATTAACTTTAGATAGCTACTTTGGTGATCTTCTTACTCAAAAATTGTTCTTAGCAGTTCAATCTATTCTATCTGATTGGACTGACATGGATGAAGCAATTAATCATATAAGTATGGAATTTGATTTATCAGAGGAAGATGTTAAGGATTCTCTTAATCAACTAATAGATATAAAAATGATAATTTCACAAGATTTACAGAACTATAAATATATAGATGATTTTAAGATGGTCTGGCAGGAGCATGGTTGGGAAGACGCACTACAATATCATTTTTATACAACTAGATTAATCAGGATGAACTACCTTCATGATCCAAGAGGGCTTGAAGATAAAATTTATATGCGTGAATATTTGAAAAAAGAGCTGTCCCCCTCTAATTATAAAATTTATAAAAAATCACCTTTTATTAAATTACCCGGCCTTTCTGAAGTAAAGGTAAAAAGAACGCTTAGATTGAACGAAGTGTTTTCAAAAAATGTTTCAGAAGGTAATAAAATAGGACAATTCACCATTGATGAATTGAGTTATTTACTAAAGCTAAGTTTTGGGCAAACTTCAACAAGACATCTACCTATCACTGGCACCCATGTAGCAAAAACTTCCCCCTCAGGAGGAAGCCGACACCCTACTGAGGCTTATATAGTTATCTTAGACTGCCTAGGCATAGCCAAAGGTCTCTACCATTATTGCGTCAAGAGGCATGGATTATCTTTGCTCACTCCAGGGGATCATAGCGGACTATTATTCGAACAAGTGCTTGGTCATCGATCACGACTTAGCTTCAAACCTACCCTAGTCTTTCTCTTTGGGACAATATTTGAACGAAGTATGTTCCGCTATCGAGAAGGTCGTTCATATCGTGTCATTCAGCATGATCTTGGCCATGTTATGCAAACATTAGCATATTTGGCTTCATCAATGGGACGGTGTTCTTTTCGTGGGTATTCTCTTCCAGAGAAAGATATTGAGGCCTTTCTTGGGATTGATGGACTGAATGAATCCGCATCATCATTTGCATTTATTGGTTAGGGAGAAAGATATGGTGTCTATAGTAGATATGCCGAACGAACTTAAGCTAAATCCATTTTTCCGCATTCGATTCGGTAAGACTATACACATAGATCTTCTTTTACAAGAAGAAACTTATGTCATATATAATGTGAAAGTATTGAGTGCACTAGCGTGCATTTCCGGTTCTCAGCCTACTTTTGTCATCAGTGAAAAGTTTGCGGAGGTTCTTGAAGTTGATATAAACACCGCATTGGAAGTCATATCGAATCTTTATGAATCTAATATCATTCAAGATGCATCGGTAACTGATCCACGAGAAGACGCTGTTTCACATTGGATTGATCGTGGTTGGATGGAAGCCCTCGTAATGCACCTACGCACACGAAACTTACCGTACTCAGATAGAAATGCTAGTAATTCGATGCAAGAGCAGAGAA
Organism: Xenorhabdus littoralis; assembly: GCF_033949345.1. Lineage (NCBI taxonomy): Bacteria > Pseudomonadati > Pseudomonadota > Gammaproteobacteria > Enterobacterales > Morganellaceae > Xenorhabdus > Xenorhabdus littoralis. The sequence continues at coordinate 32,010 of NZ_VCDP01000053.1, read as the reverse complement.
ATTCGCTGTCTAATTTAATAAAAAAAGAACCTTTGCCCGATTTCTGGAAGATTTATAGCGATAAAAAATATCTTACCCTTCCTACTCCAAGGTCTCTTCCTGAAGAACCTATGGATCAATTACTTCTACGGCGGAGATCCAACCGTCCTTGGAAGAAGAAACGAATTGATCAAAATGAGTTAAGCACAATTCTACATTTTGCCAATATTGAAACACGTCGATTAAGAAAAGAAGCAGAGCAATATCTCGACAGTCAGCCAGAAAGATTACTTAACTCATCATTTTCAGCATTAGAAAGTTACTTTTTTGCGTTCAATATATCTGACTTAGAAACTGGTATCTATCACTATGACCCATTGGATCATCGTGTGGCTCTTATTCGCAATGGGGACTTATGTGAAGACTTGATTAAAATGTGTATTGGGCAAGAGCGTATACGAGGATGTGCCTGCGCCTTTGTAATATCAGCAGTCTGGTTACGTTATATGTATAGATATCGACACTCAAGGGCGTATCGAACCCTAATGATAAATACAGCTGAATTGGCTCAAAAATATATACTGCTTGGTACAGCTCTTCATTTCAGTACATTTTTAACTCCGGCTTTCGAGGATGATTACGCAAATTGTATCATGGGCATGAATGGTTATGAGGAGGCACCTTTATATGTCGTCGCAATCGGTTGATAAGGAAGATATTGCTGATGCTGATCGCTTTCCAAAGCATTCAGAATCCAGCTTAGCTTTTCACTTTATGTCAAGTTTCGGGCATTTCTTTGAACCATCTTCCCCATTTAAAGATTTAATTTTTGAGTCAAGACCAAGCAATTTACAAACGAATTATTTACCTCATGATGCTCGATTATCTGACTTCTCTGAAATATTGCGTACACGGCAATCTACGCGTACCTTTGGAGAAATACCACTTACATTTCATGAATTATTAGATATTTTATGGTGTGCGAATGGTGTCATTCACGACAGTCCAATGGGTATATGCCGCACGGCTCCTTCAGCCGGTGGACTGTTTCCCATTTCATCGTTGATCCTTTGCCGGGAAGTAGGGAATTTACCATTAGCTGCTTTTATTTATGACCCATCAACCACTCAACTTTTTGAAAAAAAAGAAATAACCCTACCATCTGATCTTTCAGTGCTTTTTCATACACAACACATCGATTACTCATCTGTCTCAGCAATTATCATGTGGATTGGAGAAATATTGAAAATTTGCCCCAAATATGGGGACCGTGGCTACCGTTACATGCTATTAGAAACGGGACATATAGCTCAAAATGCTTGTTTGGCTGCGACTAAGTTAGATATTCCACACGTTGTTATTGGTGGTTTCGACGATGAATTATGTGCTTCGACATTTCATCTTAATTTCCCATGGGAGTGTGTGATTTACGCTATGGTTTTGGGTAAGAAAATAGAGAGGTAATTTATGTCTAAAAATAATATACCCCATAGCTATTTATCAGAATGGTTTGACAATCCACTATGTAAACTTCCCCCTGTTTATCGCGAATATGGATATTCTTGGCCTGATAGAATATTACCCGATAATTATGCAAGAATGTGGATAAAACAAAATATTTCAAATACAACATTACCATATATAGCCATTGCTATATTAAATGTATTATGCTTCGATGGTAGCACACGTTTACTCGTTGGTAGAGGCATAGATCCTGATCCTGATTATGCTCTATTAAAAGCTCGTGCGGAAGCGGTAGAACGAGTAAGTGCTTTTTGCCGCCCCGCTGAAGAAATTCATTTTGCTTTACCGAAAGAATTAAAAGGACATATTCATTCTGCAATACTTAATCTTCTAGACCTTCATCATGAAACCAATAATCCTCGTTGGTGGATATCTTGTCACAACAGGATAGATGGTAGCCCAAGCTTTTTACCTCTCGAATTTGTACAAATTGAATCTCTGGCTACTGTCAAAAATCCACTAGTTTTCGCCGATTCAACTGGAATGGCTGTACATTCTGTATATGAAAAAGCGATCCAAAACGGGTTCTATGAAGCTTTGGAACGAGCTATTTTGAAAGACATATGGCAAAACGGCTTACCTTCCGTGCATATAGCGAACACTGATATAATAGATAATGATCTCTCTTTATATATCGAACAGCTAGGTGCTTCTATCTGGTTTTCTCACATCAATCTAGAAGATAATTACCATTTCTATTTGGCATTATTTTTGGGTGATGGTATCGATAGCCCTGCTTTAATTACAGGCAACGGTGTTAATAGCTCAAATCAGCAAGCAAAGAACCATGCTGTTAGTGAATTGTATGGACAACTTATACATGCCTTTGAAATATGGCCAACTTTTATTCCCGATGAAAAACCAAAATTAGATTCAGGATTTAAAGCTAATATGATGAAAAACGTTGCTGATAAAACACTTATTCAACTTAAGTTTTATGATTCCTGTAAGAAAAACATTTATTCATACAACCATTATAATGAAACTAATAAAGTTACAGACGACTGTTTGATTATAAACCGCTCAACACCTTTATCTGAATTATTGGGTTTTCATTCAGTACAGTGTATTATTCCCACTAATTTGCCTTTTTGTTGGAGTGAAGGTATTAAAAACCTTCATCCTTTCTCATGAATAGATATATTAGAGTCAGCAAGTTTTTCACTATGATTATTGCATCTGGTGATTGGTATACCTGTAATTTAGCACAATTGAGTAAAGCAAAGATCTCGGAACCTTCTAATGAGGCTTTTAGGATCATAATTAAATTGTATGAAGATGATGGTTTAATAGACTTAAGCTCAATTAAAAATTATTTTGATTTGGATGATGTATTGTGGAATCATATTATTGAACAATTAAAACGACTTGGGTTATTTGACCTGTCAGATAGAGAATCATTTTGGACAGATAAAAACTACTTCCCATTGCCCGAAACCGATGTTGCTGCTTATCTTTGTGGTAAATCCATTCTATTCCATGCAGATTACTCAGATCCAGATATCTACAATCAAGATCGACATCAAATGGAGGAATTTTTAAATATATCGCCTCCTCCATCTATTTATTCAGACAACTCTTTTATTAAAGTGGGTCGCCTTCCGCATCCTGCATTTTATCCATCAGATTATCAACCGAAAACACAATTTGAAAAACTCGGTTTTTTACTTTTTTGGACAGTTGGGAAACTTCGGTTAGCTAATTTTCTTGATATTTTGGATGTGATTCTTAAAGCTGTACCATCAAAAGGAAGTCGGCATCCTTTCACAATATTTGTAACTATTAATAACAGTAATTATGAATATAATATGCGCTATCATTCATTGAATTTAGTTTCTTCAGTGAAAAAAAATACTAAAAAATTCTTCGCATTTATTCGTGTTAAATGGAATTTCGAACAATTTCAATGGCGCTATCGACATTCATGGGCTTGGAAAGACCTTTTTTTCGATTTGGGTCATCTTAATGAACAAGCTCGTTTTGTTGCAGAAAGATTGGGATTAAATTTATCGATTGATAATATGATGGATGTTCAAGACCCTAATGTCTTAGTTGACGAAACGGCAACTGTTTGGCATTTATCGTTGGAGACAAAAGGTGAAAAATTTAACTAATGTACATATTGCATTACCTTCAGAATTAGACTTAGATACTTCTCTCCCTTGGCATGAACTCTGTCTCGCAGTTCGGGAAGGAGAGTTAACTAAGATAACAAAGTGTTTTTATGATGTTTTACCTTCTCCAATACTACAAGATCAAATGGCGCTTAATCTGGGTATTTTAAAAGGATTAGGTGATGATTCTTGGGATGATGCAGTTGCCGAATTTGGACAACGTCCAGATGTTAAACAATTTATGTTTGTAGGACCTATGAGAGCGATGGAAAGAAAGCCTGCATCTTTAGGTTTATTAGCTGCATGTCGTACACCTAATGTAAAATACTTAGTTGATATTATAGAAAATAATCTTGGTTTACTTGGGAGTCGTCTTTTTGGCACATCACTTGATTTTCATGGACGCCATATTGAGTTTTATGATATTGGATTAATTGAAGGGCCATTTAGACATTGTCTTGGTCAATATATTTCTTTATTTAGCCCATTTTATTTTTCTGGTTGGAATGATATTTCCCGTCAAAAGAATTATCGTCGCTCAATTTTGTTCCATAACATTATTAAAATTCGTTTTAAAAATCTAACTTCCCCGTTACTAAAAATGCATTTTACAATTAGCGGAGCACCTAGTATTTTAGAAAATATATCTGAAGAGCAATTGGACCAATCCTTTGCTTTGTGGTTAACACTTCATGAATTAATACACGGTGCAGGACCTATTCCTTTATTCGGTGCTTCAGTAAAAAAAATTCCTTTAGGTTTAGAATATGCAGGGATTGAGGAATTTCGTGTTGATATGTCAGTCTGGATCTTACTTGAGTTATGTAAGGATTTATTCGGTGAATTAGTACCTATTACTCAGGAATTGATTTTAGCTGAACGATTACTTCGTTCTTTTCGTGGTGGATACTGGGTAAATTCTTCATCGGGAGGTATTTTAACTAACTCAGATGCTGAAAATGGCCTTTTCTGGTTTAGTTGTCTTTTTCAAAATAACATTATAGAACTTAATGAGGTTACTATAAATATAAATAAAAATAACATTTACAATGTTATTTTAAATACTCTTGATGAAATTTATAAATCAGAAAGCAATAGTTCTCATGCAGAAAACGGACAAGAATGTTTATTGGTGTTGGCAAATAACCTTCGCAAACGTTATTTAAAATACATGGATGGTGAATTTATTTACACCGAATTCCAATCTTACTTTAATCGAATTATTTCTTCGTATCCAACGCATTTAAATTTCAGTAGTGCATTTTAATTTTTATTATTTCTAGAGTGAAATATTATTATGAGATATAAAATCAGAGAAGCACATTTATCAGACGCAAGGGAAATTGCTTTGTTACATGTTAAGTCTTGGCAGGCGGCATATAAAAATATTCTGCCCAGTAAAAAACTGGATACATTATCTCTCTCTGAGAAAATAACCTCTTGGAAGAAAAGGCTAAATTACTCTGAGATTAACCTTCCTAAAACACTTATTGTTGAATATGATGGTGAAATAATCGGGTTTTGCTCTTTTGGTGCAGATCCTGACGAATCCAATATTGGATCAATTTTAGCCATTTATTTTTACCCAAAATATTGGGGAATGGGATACTCTGAGAAGCTGATATATACAGCGCTTAAAAACCTGCAACTTTCAGGTTTTAAATTAATAATATTATGGGTAGTCGAAGATAATGTAAGAGCTTTAAGGTTTTATAAAAAAATTGGTTTTTTACCTTATAAAAAATATAAAATTGTTAGTTTGCTTGGCTGCCAGATTCGTGAAATTTGTTTGTTTAAGAAGTTGTAGTAAAGTTAAATTTTCAACTAAGAAGTCACCTAACTTAATAGATGATTATTAGTTTTAAGAAATAATAATGAGGTAAATAATGAAAGTACAAAAATCGACCATATTAATATTTCTTGGGAATACATTTGCAACTACAGTTGCACGAGGAATAAGTCTTCCATTTATGTCTATATACATATCTGTAAATCTAAAATTCCCATTAGGAATAGTTGGAACTATCCTTACTGCAAGCTTGCTTATTAGTATATTTTTTAACTTCTTTAGTGGATATTTGGCTGATAAATATAATAAAATTTTCGTTATATTTTCATGTATGCTACTTTTTTCTTTAAGTTTATTTTTGCTCCCAATGATTTCCACAGTTTGGATAATTATATTTATATTAAGTTTAATTTATATTTCTAACGGAATGTTAAATATTACAGCTAAAGCATGTATTTCTGATTGGGTCTCTAGCGACCAGAGATCGCAAATTTTTTCGCTTAACTATACCCTATCAAATGCTGGTTGGGCTATAGGGACTCCTATCGGAGTAATGGCTGCAAAGTTAAATTTAACCGTCCCATTTTATATTTCAGGAGGAATATCATTTTCGATGTTGGTAGTTTTAATTTTTTTCTTTCATAGCAAGAGATACTTTAAAAAAAATATAAATTTAAATTATCCCCCGCCTCCCCCTCTAAAGTTTTTTGAAGCATTAAACATTCTAGCAAAGGATTGTTCTTTAATTTATTTCACTATTGGAAGTGTTTTCATTTCTCTTGTTTTTAGCCAATACACTAGTTACATATCTCAGTATTTATTAAATGTTTACAACGAAGATTTTGCTTATAAAATTCTTGGGGTTATTACTCCTGTAAATGCCTCATTAGTTATTTTATTACAATATGTAATAAGTAAAGATTTTCATAAAAAAAACACGTTGCGAAATTTATTTTTAGGTGCGTTGATGTTTATCATCGGCATAATTGGCTTTTGGGTTGCAGATAAATCTATATTAATATGGATTATTTCAATGGTGTTCTTTACACTTGGGGAGATTATGGTTATACCAACTGAATATATGATTATTGATCGAATTGCACCTGAAAATTTAAGGGGAGGTTACTATGGAGTACAAAACCTTCGATATCTTGGTGGGGCTTTTTCTCCTATAATGGCTGGGTTTATCCTTAGTTATGCAACTCCAATAGTCTTATTTATTACACTTATTATAGCTATTTTTATTAGTTTATTTTTTTATTTTATGGGACATAAGGTTTTGTCGCATTGAGGGTGCGTTGGGTAAAGGAAAAAACGGGTCAAAATACCGGCATCACATTTTGAAAGCATAAAAATTCGTGGGGAAAATAGGATAAGAGCCGGATGAGGTAGTCCAACAAGCCAGTTTTCTGAAAAGGTTGGCAGTTGGGTAACTCATTCAACTCTCCTTACATACACGCATAACTGAATAAAGTGCCCCCACAATTTTATGCTCTATATGAACGCATTCCGTTTGCAAGTGTGATTACCGAGGGACTTTGTCGTTTTTTATGGCATTTATAGTTAAATTAGCTTTAATATAATAGCGAACTATTACAAGTATATATTAACTAATTCAACTTTTTCCCGGGCCAATTTCCCTATTTTTTTCCAGTCCTTATCACGGATCATCTGTGAACTGACCATCCACGACCCACCACAAGCTATAATTTGTGGGATTCCGCCCGAATCAAAAAACGCTCAGTAACATGTTGGGTTGCTATTTTGGGAATAATCGCCCCTTTATGCTGGATCACAACCCCTGCCAACTGATGCCCCATTAACGCTGAATCATGAATGGATTCTCCATTCAACAGCCCTGCAATAAAACCGGCATTAAAAGCATCACCTGCCGCAGTGGTATCAATCACAGGCACAACAGGCTGTGCCACGATATGCTGAATTTCAGCCTGATAGCGTAAATCACGATAAAAACAGCCCTGCGCTCCCGCTTTGATAATGGCTTGTTTGACTCCCATCTTTTGTAGGCGATTAAAACTTTCGTCAACCGAAGTATCTCCCCAGAGCCGCACTTCATCATCGTCAGTGACTAAGGCGATATCGGTAATGGCATATATTTGTTGATAGCTCTCACGGGTTTGCTCTTCGTTCTCCCATAGTGCCGGACGATAATTGCTGTCAAATAAAATGGTTTTGCCTTCAGACGACAACTTTCTCAAGTTATTGAGCAGTAATTGACGATCTCTTTCAGGTAAAATCGCCAGACTGATCCCGCTGAGGTAAATCGCATCCATTCCCTCCAATTGTTGACAAAGTTCAGGATAGTCAGAATGTCGTAACAGATAACGGGCGGCCGAATTATCACGCCAATAAAGAAAGGTTCGTTCGCCCTGTTCATCAAGCTGTATCAGATATAAACCGGGTTGATGTTCGCTATCAGTCAATACCAGAGAAGTGTCAATTCCCTCTTGCTGCCAGCGTGAGATCATGCCTTGGCTCAATGGATCAACGCCCATCGCCGTGACGAAATAGATATCCAGCGTATCCTTCCCCGCTCTGGCAAGATATACCGCACTGTTCAGTACATCACCGCCGTAACTTTGCGTCATTGAACTAAATGGCTCGCCATTCAACTCGATCATACATTCACCGAACAAAGCTATTTTTTTGGCACGCATTCTTTAATCCTTACCTGACTGACTTATTCAACTGACTTATTTAACCGCCTTATTTAACCAGAAATAGCGTTCAGCATTATTGAAGCAAATATTCTGAATCATCTGCCCCAACATTTTTTCATCGTGTGGGATTTCACCCTTTTTGACCCAAGTCCCCAGCATATTGCAGAGGATACGACGAAAATATTCATGACGGGTATACGATAAGAAACTACGTGAATCGGTCAGCATTCCGACAAACTGACTTAATAACCCTAATTGGGAAAGCTGTTTCAACTGACGTTGCATGCCGTTTTTTTGATCGTTAAACCACCAGCCCGAACCAAATTGGATTTTTCCGGCGATTCCCCCTCCCTGAAAGTTGCCAATCATCGTACCCATCACTTCGTTATCGCGAGGATTTAAGCAATAAAGGATCGTTTTGGGTAATTCATCTGTTATATCCATTTCATCCAGCAGACGTGATAATGGATAAGCAATAGGATTATCGCCAATGGAATCAAAACCGCTGTCCGGCCCTAACAGATTAAACATGCGCGTATTGTTATTGCGTAATGCACCGATATGCAGCTGCATCACCCAACCTCGCTTCGCATATTGCTTGCCTAACCAAACCAGTACGGCAGTCGTGAATTGTGCAATTTCTAATTCATTGAGCAGTTGCCCTTGCCGACGTTTTTGCAAAATATTATCCAAAGATTGTGGGCTGGGGATCGCCGCGTAACGCAGATTTTCAATCCCATGATCCGATGCCACACAACCGTGATATTCAAAATGATCCAGACGACGCTCCAATGCCGCCAATAAATCGACAAAGCGCACAATAGCCACATCAGCAGCCTCTTCCAGCCGTTTGAGGTAATGGCAAAAACCCTCTGATTCAATTTTAAAGACCTTATCCGGACGCCAGCTTGGCAATACTTTGATGGTAAAGTCTTTATCTGCTGCGATTTGTTGGTGATATTCCAGAGAATCGATGGGGTCATCGGTTGTTCCCACCATATACACCTGCATTTGCTGCATAATTCCACGGGCAGAAAATTCAGGCTGAGCAAGTTTTTCATTCACTTCATGCCAAATAACTTCTGCGGTGTCAGGGCCGAATAATTTTCCGGTAATACCGAACGGGCGACGCAATTCCAGATGCGTCCAATGATAAAGCGGATTGCCAATCGTCATAGGTACTGTCTTTGCCCATGCGAGGTATTTTTCATAATCACTGGTTTCAGAGCCGGTGATCAATGCCTCCTCGATCCCTGCCGAGCGCATGGCACGCCACTTGTAATGGTCGCCTTCCAGCCAAATTTGGCCAAGATTGTCAAAACGACGGTTTTGCGCAATCTCTTTTGGCTTTAAATGACAGTGATAATCATAAATCGGCATCATGGCGGCGTAATCGTGATAAAGACGGCAGGCAATATCATTACTCAACAAAAAATCTTCAGGCATAAAGGCTTTCATTGTTTTTCACCTTGGGAGCACAGGATTGCGACAGTTTGACGTGCACCAACATCCAGTAATCGTTGGTATGCTCTGACTACATTGTCGACAACATCACGGTTTTTAATCAGCTTTTCGCCAAAGATTGATTCAATTGCCAATAACTCTTCAACCACGGCAACAGAAAGCCCATGCTTGGCGTAAATAGCAGCAAAAACCTCTTTTAATGGATCACGCACATCAATGGGCTGGCCTTGCTCATCTACGCCACTGACATAACGCATCCATCCTGCAATGCCTAATGCCAGGTATCGATAATCACTTCCTTTTTCAATATGCCAACGGGTGGAGTCGAGCAAACGTTGCGGCAGTTTTTGACTCCCATCCATCGCAATTTGCCATGTTTGATGTTTTAAGGAGGGATTAGCAAACCGTTCGAGCAAATTCTCCACATAAGTGGCTAAATCGGTATTCTCCGGCATCAACAGCGTTGGTGCTTGTTCATTCAGCATCAGGGTGTGGACTGCGCGGCGATAGTCCGCGTTTGTCATGGTATCGGAGATATGCACATAGCCGCCCAAATAACCCAAGTAAGCAAGAAATGAATGGGCACCGTTTAACATGCGCAGTTTCATCATTTCAAATGGTGTAACATCTTCCACAAATTGCGCGCCAACCCGATCCCAATCCGGGCGCCCGTTTGCAAAATTGTCTTCAATCACCCACTGACGGAAAGATTCACAGGCAATGGCACAAGGGTCTTTCCACCCTGACAACCGGGCAATTTCAGTTAAAGTTTCCGGTGTCACTGCCGGCACAATGCGGTCAACCATCGTAGAAGGAAATGTCACTCGCTGTTCTATCCAGTGTGCCAGCGTCTCATCTTGCAAACGCGCCAAATCCAATACAGCCTGACGGGCAACATGACCGTTTTCCCGAACGTTATCGCACGACAAAATGGTTACCGGCGATCGCTGACGTTCAAAACGCAATTTTAATGCAGCGGTAATATAACCAATGGCAGAACGTGGGGAGGATGGCGTGGCTAGATCATGAATAATCAATGGATTATTCAGATCCAGATGCCCTGTTGCAGCATTGATGCAATAGCCTTTTTCCGTCACAGTCAAAGAAATGATAGCAACTTCAGGACTTGCCATTTTTTCGATGATGGCCTGAGCACCATCAATTAATGGGTGCATCGCCTCTTTTATCGAACCGATGATTTTTAATGTCGTTACATCCTGACTTTGCTCTGCGACGGTATAGCGCATTGATTGTTTTTTTAGATTTTCAATCAGTAAGGCACTTTGTTGCGACATCAGATTAACTTCGCAGTATCCCCAATCGCTGTCCGTTTGCTCCAACAGATGATGGGTATAAACAACCTGATGGGCGCGGTGAAACGCCCCACAACCTAAATGAACGATACGCGCAGTAAGCCGCTCGGTTGTCCAATCAGGCAGCGGAACGGATATCATGGCGTTAACAAGATTTTTTTCCATCATGTTTCACCTTATTAGGTTCAGGGATTATCCCGATAAAACGCACGGTGAATGCCCAGTTCAAGACCACGGATCTCAGCCAGCCCTTTGAGGCGACCAATCGCTGAATAACCCGGATTTACTTTCTTGTTCAGGTCATCCAGTATTTGATGCCCGTGGTCAGGACGCATCGGAATAAGATGCTCTTCACCCGCTTCCCGCCGACGATACTCTTCTTCTGCTACCGCCTTGATGACTTCATACATATCCACATCACCCGCAAGATGAGCGGCTTCATGGAATGTTCGTGGATTTTCTTCACGCAGGGTCGAACGCAAATGCAGGAAATAGATCCGTGAACCAAATAATTTGATCATCTTCACCAAATCATTATCTGCGCGCACCCCGTAAGATCCGGTACACATCGTGTAACCGTTGGCATGGCTGTCTACAGTTTCGGCTATCCAGCGCATATCATCCAACGTCGAAACAATGCGTGGCAGACCTAATATCTCGCGAGGCGGATCATCAGGATGAACTGCCATTTTGATACCGGTTTTTTCTGCAACCGGAATAACTTTTCTCAGGAAATAGGCAAAGTGACCACGCAATTTAGCCTTATCAATACCTGAATAACGTCCCAGATGTTGGCGAAATTCTTCTAAGGTATAGCCTTCTTCCGCTCCGGGAAGACCCGCTATGATCGTATTTATAAGTTTTTGTTTTTCTTCTTCTGTCATTGCTGCAAAACGTATCTTCGCCTGCGCAATTTCTTCATCTGTATAATCTTTTTCTGCTCCTTCACGTTGTAGAATATGAATGTCAAAAACGGCGAACTCTATTTGATCAAAACGAAGTGCTTTTGAACCATCAGGCAATTGATATTCCAAATCAGTACGTGTCCAATCCAGAACAGGCATGAAGTTATAACACACCGTTTTGATCCCACAGGCAGCGAGATTACGCAAAGTCTGCTGATAATTTGTTATCCATTGATCATATGCTCCCGTATGCGTTTTGATATCTTCATGGATGGGCACACTTTCCACCACCGACCACTCAAGCTGATTAGATTCAATCAGAGTCTTACGCTTTTCTATCTCCTCGACAGGCCAGACTTCGCCATTGGGAATATGATGCAACGCCGTCACTACCCCTGTTGCTCCCGCCTGACGGATATCAGCCAACGAAACGGGATCTATCGGGCCATACCAACGCCAAGTTTGTTTCATGATTGACCTCTTCTTTCCTTCATAAACATTCCCTTATAAACATTCCTTTACAAACATTCCGTTATAAACAGTTTTCGCTTCTACACCCTTCGCCTTTTTCATTCGGTTGACCAATAAAAAGGAAGATACGTTAAGCAGGGGTATAGTTCAGAATCAATTCGGGTAGCCATAAACTCAACTGAGGCAGATAAGTGACCAGAGCCAGCGCCGCGATCAGCGCAATATACATCGGGATCAGCGGCTTTAAGACTTTATCAATACTGACATCACCCACTGAACAACCGACAAACAACGCACTGCCGACGGGTGGCGTACAAATCCCAATCGCCAAGTTAAATGTCATGATGATGCCGAAATGAACCGGATCGATTCCCATATCCAGCGCAACGGGTAAAAAGATCGGCGTGAAGATCAGGACTGCGGGCGTCATGTCCATAAATATCCCGACAATCAGGAGGATGATATTAATCACCAGCAAGATCGTCAGCGGATTATCAGAAACGGCCATTAACATATCCGCTATCAGGTACGGCAGATCCGCGTTTGCCATCGCCCAGGACATGCCCATTGAAGCGCCAATTAACAGCAGAACAATCGAGGTAGTGACCGCTGAATCAAGGATGATTTTAGGTAATTGCCTGAAACTCACTTCGCGATAGATGATCACCGCCAGCACAAAACTATAGAGAACCGCAATCGCAGACGCTTCCGTCGCCGTAAAAATTCCACCAATAATTCCGCCCATAATGACCGCAATCAGCATTAATGACGGTGTGGCTTTCCACGCAACATTAAAAAATTCGTTCCAAGTTGCTCGGGAAGCAACAGGATAAGATCGTCGCTTTGCGATGATGGCGGATACGATCATAAGTGAAATTCCCATGATAATGCCGGGGATATATCCCGCCAAAAACAGGGCTGCAATAGATGTTCCACCAGAAACCAACGAATAGACAATCAACGTATTGCTGGGAGGGATCAGCAGTCCGGAAGGGCAAGAAGCAATATTCACCGCAGCAGATAACGCAGGATCATAACCCTCTTTTTTCTCCATCGGCGCCATTGTGCCGCCTACCGCAGCCGCTGATGCCACTGCCGAACCGGAAATAGCTCCAAACAGCATATTGGCCATAATGTTGACGTGCATTAATGAGCCGGGTAAACGGCCGCCAATGACTTTTGCCAGATTGATCAAACGGGCAGCAATCCCGCCTTGGTTCATGATATTTCCTGCAAGAATAAAAAATGGGATCGCCAATAGAGAAAAGTTATCAACGCCTGCCACCATACGCTGTGAAACAACAGCAATAGCAGATTCCAACGGTAACGTGAGCATAATTGCAACTAACGAGGACAAACCTATCGCAAATGAAACGGGCACACTGAGCGCCAACAGCACCGCAAATATGCCAAAAAGCGCGGAAATCACATACCAATCCATCTTATAACCTCACATCGCCACAACTTATTATTTACCGGCAACCCATTATGGTTGACCTGAAAAATGTTGAATAATTGAGATAACATCAACCAGCGCATAGAAAATCATGAATGCACCACTGACGGGCAGACATAAATAGATGTAACCCATCTGCCATCCTAATGAAGGCGTGATTTGACCGCTTGCCAGCGTTGATGAGGCAAGAACACAACCACCGTAAATGAGCACAATGGCCGCAAATGCAATGATGGCCACCTGAATAATCAGGCCGACAACACTCTTCTTTATTCCGGTTAATTTCAGCATCAGCAGATCGATAGCAAGATGACGATGCTGACCCGTCGTATAAGCAGCGCCAATCATGGCAACCCACATAAAGAGATAACGCGCCAGTTCATCTGTCACCGTGCTGGGTACGCTTAAGACATAACGAGAAATCACTTGCCATAACACGCAGAAAACCAGAAAGACCGACAGGCAGATAGTAAAAAAGGCCAAACTTTTATTAACAATCACTACAAAATTTTTCATACGCCTTGCCTTTACATTTTTGGTTAACCAATAAAACTAAGGTAAAACCAATCTCCATATCGGTCTTTAAAGCATAGAAGAACTGATAAATGAAAAGAAGCGAATCAGATCACAGTTTAAATTGGTGAACCAATAATTGGCTTAATTTGCGATCATGGTCAACCAATTGGTTTTTATGTTTTGCTTAACCCATTGGTGATGGCTACTGTTTACACGCAGAAAATAACAAAAACCTGATCCTTACCTCTGGGGAATAAAATGAAAAACAGCAAACACGTTTTGTATACAGTGATTGGTGCGCTGTTTGCGCTGAGCGCATCACAGGCTTTTGCCGCAACAACACTTAAACTCAGTCATAATCAAAACCGCGACCATGCAGTTCATAAGGCCATGATCCAATTCGCTGATGAAGTGAAAGAAAAAACCGATGGCGAAATACGCATCCGTATCTATCCGGATGCGCAACTGGGCAATCAGCGTGAATCAATGGAATTGATGCAAAACGGAGCTTTGGATATCGTTAAATCCAATGCCGCAGAATTAGAAGCGTTTTCTCCGGCCTACTCCGCCTTTAACCTGCCCTATTTGTTCCGCGATAAAGCCCACTACCAAAAAATTCTCAGCCACGAGATCGGTAAAGAAATCCTCAGTTCAAGCCAGAATAGCGGCTTTATCGGCCTGACCTACTATGATGCCGGGTCACGCGGTTTCTATGCAAAAAAACCGATCCGTACACCTGACGATCTAAAAGATCTGAAAATTCGTGTACAACCCAGCCCGTCAGCAATTTCAATGGTAAAAGCGCTGGGAGGCAACCCGACCCCCTTGGCTTATGGTGAACTTTATACCGCATTACAACAGGGTGTTATTGATGCAGCGGAAAATAATATCCCCTCTTTTACCTTAAGCCGTCATAGTGAAGTCGCGAAATTCTTCTCGCTTGATGAACACACGATGATCCCCGACGTGCTGCTAATCTCGACAAAATCATTAAATAAACTGACGAATGAACAACAAGCGATAGTGAAAAAAGCCGCGCTGAATTCCTCAAAATATATGACTCAACTTTGGGAAACATCAGAGAATGAAGAACGCGCCAAAGCAGAAAAACAGAATGTTAAGTTTATTGCCGTGGACAAAGTGACTTTCCAAGAGGCGGTTAAACCTATGTATGACGACATTGCTAAAACCAACCCTGAACTATCTAAAATGGTAGATCGCATCCGTACAATTGAATAAATACCTCCATTTATCTAAACAATGGGTAGTTATATTTCTGGCGGCAATACCTTAAAATGAGATCATTTTTAGTCGTTCACCTTACGCACACTAACCTACAGCGACATTAATGATGAACATTGAAGACCTCAAACGGCCCTATCAGGAAGTGGGCCACTCATTACGCCAAATCATTGCTACTGAGCACTATAAGATCGGTGATCGCCTCCCTCCTGAGCGTGAAATCGCAGATATGCTTGGTGTCTCCCGCGCCCTGATTCGTGAAGCGATCATCATGCTGGAATTAGAGAACCTGATTGAAGTCCGCAAAGGTTATGGCCGGAATTCGGGAATTTACATCATCAACCTGCCAAAAACCGCTGAGACTTATGCGGAAAATGCGGCAGGGCCTTTCGAACTATTGCAAGCTCGCCAATTACTGGAAAGCAATATTGCTGAATTCGCGGCAACCCAAGTGACACCAATCGATATTACAAATATGCGTCAGGCATTAGAAAAAGAAAAAAACGATCTGGAATCGGGTGAAGATGAGTCTGGCGACAGAGAATTTCATCTGGCCATCGCGCAAGCAACGCATAACAGCATGCTGGTTGAACTGCTAAAACAATCTTGGACATGGCGCGAAAATAACCCGATGTGGATGAAATTGCACAGCCGGATCACGCATACCGATTACCGCCGGGAATGGCTGAATGACCATCAGACGATTTTAGCTGCTATGGTCAAAAAAGACCCTGTGGCCGCGAAACAAGCCATGTGGCAGCATCTGGAAAACGTGAAACAGCGATTGCTGGAGTTATCGGATGTCGATGATCCTGACTTTGATGGGTATTTGTTTGAGTCTTATCCGGTTGGGATTGGGAAGTGAGATTGTACCTCCATCCATTCAGAGCTAGCAATATCGCAGACGATCATGCGCTGGCTCACTCGCACGGTGGTTATGGCAGACAAGGGCAAGGCAATCGGCGTATTGCAACACGTGACGAAAAAACAGTACAAAACTATCTGTCGATGGTTAAATTAGGCTGTATTCGGCAAGATGGGAAAAAACATTTTCCTCTTGCAGGATTTGGCGATCATCTTTGCTGATGAAGCTCCACGAACATTGAAAAAGTCCATTGATCGCCTTATCAAGGCCGATTTGTTGGTGCGCATCACCAAAGGGATCTATGCAAATGCACTCGCGAGCCCCGGGCCTTATCCGCTGGAGAGTATCGCAATCAATATCCGACGCGGCGAATACAGCTACATCAGCTTAGATGTCAGCGTTATCCCAATATGGGATTGGCACCTAAATCCGCCGCAGATTTTGCCTTTTTACTACATGGATACCACTTCTTAAGCGATGAAGTTATGTAAGTACTGCCAAACCAGAAGAGAAAATTGATTTACTCTCAATGCATACTGAGTTGAGAAAATTGGAAGAAAAGGCTATTAAAGCAACGGAAACACATAACCAATTTTTAAAAGAGCTTGGCTTACCACCAATATCTTAACTTTGGTTAAGTCGCCACTAACATCTCTTTTTGAGTAAGAGATTCAGTTGTGACTTATTTTTCCTAAGATATCTACAATCTCGTATATTAAAGTTGGTATTATCCAATTGGGATAGCTGGCATTTCCTTTTAAATAAATTATACTAATATGATAAAGTTACCTCAGATAAATTTGGTATTTTTCGTATGAACAGAACCAATCTTTATATTCTTGTTTATAAAAATAAAAATATAATAAAAATTGGAAAAACCAACAACATTTACAATAGAGTACAAACCTTAAAACGCCACTGGGGAGAAGTTGATTATGGTGCTTCATACCTACTATTATCCACACCCGATGTAGTATCTAAATTGGAAAAATCACTACACTTATTACTTTCAAAACATGCTATTAAATTAGAGAAAAAAGATGGATACACAGAAATATTTTCTTACTCTTCTCTTGATCTAGCATTAAAACACATAAATTATTTCATTGAATCCGGTTCAATAACAGAAGAACTTCAAAAAGGAATCCAACATCAACCAAAAATATTTAATAAAAAACGTAATTATCAATATAAAACACTTAATAATAGAATTAATAAACATATAAACCATCTAAAAGAAAATACACTTAAACATGAAAAAATAATACGTCTACTGAAAATCATCCTGATTAGAAAAAATCGTTTAGTTTATCAATATGATGTTTCAGAAAACAACTTATTATTTAGAATAAAAGACCACAACATTAATAATGACAAAATATTTTCCATCATGAAATTATTTAGTTTCTCCTATTATGATTTTAATATTATAGGTGGTCATAATCTTTGTACCATTACTAAACATGATGATATAATACAATATAAAATTGTAATTTTATCAAATGAAGATAACATGAATCTTTTACTTTATTTACAAAAGCAATACTTAATGTTATTAAAAAAAATACCTCAGCGTTCTCCACTCTTAGACCAAGATCTTCCTATATTTTAGTAGTTTTCATATTTAATTATCCTATATAAATTTGATAAAAAATAACACCATAGGAATATCTATATAAATAGCAAGCCCATGTATTCAATGCATTTTCCTTCAGATATAATATTTATTTTTATGAATACACGATCAATAGCCGAAATAATACCACGCCACCACTTTCCTAACCAATTCCTCCGTAGCATCAATATATCTCTCTTTATCACTACAACCACTAAGAATAATCGGTATCTCCGTACATCCCATAATAAACCTTTCCACTCCAATATTTTTAAGCTGAGTAATAACAGTTTCCATTAACCGATAAGCCCTTTTTTCATCCCCACCCTTATAAGTAAAAATACTTTCCATAATAACTTCCTGTTGAATATCATCAGGAATGATAAAATTCACCTTCTCTTTTTTTAACCTTTCTTGATAAAGTCCTGACTTTATCGTTCCTGTTGTAGCAAGAATCGCAACGTTATTAATTTCTTCACTCACTATTTTAGTGCAAGTAGCTTCAATCATATTTATGAAGTGAGTTTTAGTCGATGCTTTTAGTTCATCATACCAATAATGTGCGGTATTACACGGCATAATAATACATCCCGCTCCTGCCTCTTCTAATATTCTCAATGTAACCAACATCTTATTCAACGGTGATTCACCACCAGAGAGTATGCTTGCTGTTCTGTCAGGAATATCAGGGAATGAAACAGCGATCACTGGAATATGTTCCTGATCACAATTAGCAGGTGTATTATTAATTATCTTTGCCATTATATCCACTGTTGCTGCGGGTCCCATGCCACCAAGAACGCCAATTATTTTTTTCATATGCCACCTCAGTAAATAATCGTTATGATGGCATAGTGATTACAGTTTATTAATTGCAATATTTCTATGTGTCATGCTTTATTTGCATAAACCATTTTATGCAATCCAATAAATAAAAAGGTAGAATCTATGCTTAATAATATTGAGCTGAAGTGGTTATATGATGCTGTAATGTTGGAGGAGTTACGTAGTTTTACGCTTGCCGCAGAACGGAGGAATATATCCCAGTCTTCTTTTAGCCGTCGGATTCAGGCGCTTGAGAATGCTGTCGGCTTTGAGATATTTGACCGTAACTCGAATCCGTTAAAGCTTTCGTTACAGGGAAGAGGGTTTATTGTCTATGCCAGAAATCTTCTTGGTGATATAGAACACCAAATCGGAAAAATAAAAGGCGGTGCAATATCTAAACATCGCATTAATATCGCTGCCGCGCATTCACTTTCTATTTCTCTATTTCCTGAGTTAATTGCTGATTTTTCAGAGAGAAAAGATAAGGTCTTTAATATTGAATCCATTAATGTTGATGAAGCGGTTAATAACCTTAAAAATGGCAAGAATGATTTTATTCTGGCTTTCTTTAATGAAGAACTGATGACTTCACCGTTCCTTCATCATAAGGTTCTGGATGCCCGGTTATATCTCGTTTCTGGCTGTAATTCTGATGGAAAGCCATTATATCATTTGGATGATGCGCCTTTGCCGTTGATGAAATATACCGATGAAAGCTATATGGGGCGTCAGGTAAATCAGTTATTGGAGAAAAATGTCAGGGATAATTTCACTTATTTTTGTCTTTCATCCATGAGCGAGCTGCTGAAACGTATGGTGCTGGACGGTCATGGAGTCGGCTGGCTGC
The DNA here is from genome assembly GCF_033949345.1 of Xenorhabdus littoralis. Lineage (NCBI taxonomy): Bacteria > Pseudomonadati > Pseudomonadota > Gammaproteobacteria > Enterobacterales > Morganellaceae > Xenorhabdus > Xenorhabdus littoralis. The sequence goes on along the minus strand of NZ_VCDP01000053.1, from coordinate 12,401 downwards.
CGGATTATTCAATCCGTGAGGAACTCAAGAATCGGAAATTATGTTTACTGGAACCAAAACAGTCTTCAATAAAAATGGGTGTTTTCATTTATCGGACTCACTCCCGTCTTAATCCTTCCTCAGAGCGCTTTTGGCAGTATGTACGAAATCGGTGGACAGCATAGACTGCCCTATCAATCTATATACCCAACGGATTTCGAGTTACAGCGCGACGGCAAGTGAACGAATTCCCGATCACATAGCTAACTATATGACCGGGGTGAGCGAACGTAGCCAACAAAGCTGTAGCTTGAACGACGAAGGGGATAACTTGCTGTAATCACTGAGCTGACTACAGCAAGTACACTCAAGCCTCCTGAACTATTTCGCTTTGTTGCGATTTCTGTTCAGCGCTTTCCTGCTTTTCCTCTAATTTAGCAATCACGGCTGTGGAAATACTGTTACCACTACGTTAGTTGCGGTGCGTCCCATATCGAGGAATTGGTCGATGGCGAGAATGAGCAAAATCCCCGCTTCTGGCAGGCTGAACATGGGCAATGTCGCTGCAACAACCACAACCGAAGCACGCGCGACGCCAGCCATGCCTTTGCTTGTGATCATCAGTGTCAGCATAATCATGATTTGTTCGGTGACACTCAGGTCAATGTTGTAAGCCTGTGCAATAAAAAGTACCGCAAAGGATTGGTACATCATTGAACCATCAAGGTTAAAGGAGTAACCCAGAGGTAAGACAAAGCTGGAGATTTTTTTCGGTACGCCAAAGCGATCCAGCGCATTCATGGTTTTTGGATAAGCTGACTCGCTGCTTGCGGTAGCAAAAGCTAGTGTCACGGGTTCCCGAATCAGTTTCATCAGTGAGAACATTCCCTTGCCGAGGAAACAGAATCCGACGGCTGACAGAATCGCCCAGAGTAAAAATAGACCGAGGTAAAAGAGACCAATGAGTTTGCCGTAATCATAAAGCAGACCCAGACCTTGTACTGTAACGGCGGAAGCGATGGCAGCAAACACGGCAATCGGCGCAAATGACATCACGTAGTCTGTGATACGGAACATGATGCGTCCCAGATCGTCAATCAAGGTCACGATAGGACTTTTTTTCTGGCTGTTATGGCAGATATAGGAAAGCGCTGCGCCGAAGAATATGGAGAAAATCAGGATCTGCAAAATCTCGTTATTCGCCATCGCAGAGGCAAAACTGCTTGGGAAGATATGGCTGATAAAATTTTTCAGCGAGAATCCGCTGGTGTTGAGGCCGGTATTCACGTCTTCCTGCTGAGTAATGGCGACATTAAGCCCGACACCGGGTTGGAACAGGTTTGCCATCAGCATACCAATGCCAATTGAAACTAATCCCGCGATAATGAACCACACCATCGCTTTGATGGTAATACGCCCTACCGAGGACGATCCACCGATTGATATAAGCCCAGAGACAATGGTGGCGAATACCAGTGGCGCGATGATCATTTTGATCAGGCGCAGGAATACATCGGTGATGATATTGATATAGGAGGCAACTTCTTTTGTCTGGCTGGTATCAAGATAATGATTGAATCCCCAGCCGGTAATAATTCCAAGTAGAATGGCGATGATGATTTGCTGCATGAGTCTTTGCCTGTTCATAACGACCTCTTATTTTTTGTTTCCTTATTTTTATTTGGTCAAATATTTACATTTTTTTAACTTTTGATGAAATGCAAATGAGAGATGCAGTATGCATAAAATGCATCACTCTATTGAGAGATAAAATAATTCTCTGAATTATGGATTATAAAGAATATAGATAATTAATAATAAGTGTAAAATATTCTGTTAATTTATTTCTTAATTAAATATATTATTCAAGTAAAAAAAGTATTTTTAATCCGTAAATATATGTAATTAATAACCTGTCACAAGTGAAAAAATCTCAGAATTGCATGAAAGAAATAAAAAAGAGTCAATTAAAAAACACGTAACATAGGTCCATTTAGCGCATGAGTATTTCAGTCACGCGCTTTACCTGTATTATCAGCCGATGTCTTAATCACAGTAAATACAAACCTACTTTTTTGATTTGATAGTGATTTGTTTGACGCATATTGTTTTTATATATTGATTTCACTGTAATTATAAGAAATAAGGTTCATCCCGCACAGAGTCTGCGTGCTTGTTTAGTCAGACCAGTAAAAATTGCATCACTGATATAACTGGGAAAATCAGGTGGCAGTTCATTCGCCACTTGATTTATTACCTTTTCGGCCATATTTCCCATCTCGTTCATCAGCTTTTCAGCCATTGATTCAGAAAAACCCTCGGTTATTCAAAATATGAAGAGATGCACGATAAGGTGATAGGGACTTTTATTGAGCGTGAGCACTATTTTTGACGCTCAATCTAACTATTTAATACATAACCAGTAATTTCTTAGCTTCGTCTCGCTTGGCCCGCGCATCAGCTAAGGACACCGCCGGATACACACCAAAAGTCAATCGATCTTCTTTTTTATCTGTTGGGCGGTAATACTTCATTCGCCAGTATTTAGATCCGCAAGAAATGATCTCCAGATATAAACCACCGCCATCGGCTAATTTATAGGGTTTGGCTTTGCGGTCTCGATTTGTCGGGCATTTAGTTTCATTTTGGGGGCATATTTAAAATCGAAGTGTAGGTACCCCTAATTATGCCCTTTATTACATGCTGATTGTAATGGACGACAATAGACCTCAAGATAACGAAATATCTTGATTTGGTGGTGTTTTTAGGGAATTTGTAGACTTGGGTAGACGTTAGTAAACTAACGAATGGTGCGAAGGCCGGACTCGAACATCGCAATTATCCTTATGATCTTAAGAAATTAAAATTTACCACATTGGACAAGATACCATCATTGATACCATCAGCCCCGATTGGTGATAATCGAACAATCAATGTAGAAACATTAGACCAGTATTCTTAGCTTTACATCTATTGAGAAATTATAAATGACAATCAAAAATGTACAATATTAATTTACGACCAATTACTTTGAAAACAACTATGATGAATAATTTTTTCGGCCAACATAATAGTTTTATTGAGAATAGCCACAAAAACGCCACATAAAAATATTTGTTAACTATTAACCAATACATTCCCTATATTAAGAAGATAATTCCAAATCTATAAAATTTATGATATAATAAAATTAGGTAATATATACACTTGGAACTAAAATGCAAAAGAATCTTCCAGAAGAATCACTACTTGAGAAACTAACAAAAGAAGAACTTCTTAAGCTGGTTAAAGAGATGCATGAAGATAAAAAAATGCATGCTATTTTCTCTACGGACGCAGATTTGTATGCTAATGATGCAACTCTAATGTGGCAGGGTCGGAACAAATTCTTAGCTGAAACAGTAACACCAGTCACGATAAAGAGCGATGCGAAAAAGAGCTATCCTGAAAAAATCGGTGGAAATCATCGAATTATTGATGGTGATAATTTAGCTGTGATGCGCTCATTAATTAATGAATTCCGTGGCGGACCGAACACTGGATTCGATGTGGTATATATGGACCCGCCATATAACACAGGAAGTGATGCATTTATCTATAATGACAATTATAGATTTTCAAAGGCTGAAGTAGATAAATTAAAAGATGCTATTGGAAGAGTTGAAAAGGGTGTTTCACTTGATGACCCATCCCGACATACTAAGTGGATAAATCATATTGCTCCTCGCCTTTGGGCAGCAAGAAAATTACTAAAGCATACTGGTGTACTCATAATATCTATCGATGAACATGAATTACCAAGACTGTGGATGCTTCTAGAAGAAATGTATGGTGAAAAAAACCGTATTGCCACACTTATTTGGGAAAGGTCAAGGAAAAATGATGCAAATTATATTTCTGAAGGTCATGAGTATCTATTAGTTTGGGCCCGCGACAAATCTGCTCTCGATTCAAAAATGAAAGAACTTGCTAAAAACAAGAAATGGGAGAGATACAAAGGAAAATGGAGAAAGCCCAAAGAAGGTGCAGAAGATATACTGACAGCATACTCTGATGCTAAAAAAATATTTTTGGATGATATTCCTAAAATCCAAAAATATATGAATGATTTTTTCAAAAATCTGCCAGAAGATCATCCTGCAAAGAAAATTCGTTATCGAAAAGTAGACAAAAATGGCGTGTATAATGACGACGGTAATCTAAACTGGCCAGGCGGTGGTGGTCCTCGATATGATGTAGTACACCCAATTACACATAAACCATGTAAAGTCCCAGCATCTGGCTGGAGGATTGCTAATCCTGAGGTAATGCAAGCTTTAATTGATGCCGATAAGATTGCTTTCAAAAGCGATCATAATGGTATTCCGAGAATGAAAACCTATTTACATGAAATGGAATCAGAAGTCGCAACTTCGGTGATTAGAAGAATGGGTCAAAGAGCGGTAGAAACCGTAACAAATATTCTTGGAAAAAATTCATTCGATAATCCCAAAGATCATGAAATGCTGGCAGAACTCTTCAACCTTGTTACCTGGAGAGATCCCAATGCAATTATTTTCGATCCTTATGCAGGAAGTGGAACTACTGGTCATGCTGTTTTGACTATGAACTCTGAGGATAATGGTCAGAGAAAATTTATTTTAGTAGAAAATGGTGATCCTTCAAATAAAAAAATCAACCGCGATCACTATGTGAATAATATAACGGCTGAACGAATTAGAAGAGTCCTTTCCGATAATTGGGCTGACAAATCTCAGCATCCCAAAATCAATGAAGGATTCAATTTCTATGAAGCTAAAAAGACTGTCAGCAAAACAGTCATCATGGAATCTAATAGAGAAAATTTAGCTGATATTATTTTACAGGTTGTTGAAGATGATTCTAACCGTTTAGATTGTCGCATGGATGGCTATAAATATCTAATTGGAAAGACAAAACTTGGCTTTGGAATTGCGTTGGTTTGGGAAGCAGGCAAAGCCAATGGACATCAGCCCTTAACAAGAGAAATCCGTTCAGTAATTATGGATGAGGCTAAGAAAGCGAATGTGAACAGACCTGTTTATATTTATGCTGTAGCCAATGTATCTCCGTTGAATGATCAGCTTTACCGCTTCCAGCAGATTCCTGATTCAATTCTGGCGAGATTAAATTTACTGGAAGAAGAGTAATCATTTTGAAACTAACAATAGACACACTCAAACCATTTCAAATTAAAGCAGCAAGTGAAATTGCTGAGATGATTGCAACTTACCCTAACCCTCCTTACAAAAGGAGGTTTGATCCCGAAACCGGTATGTCGCTTCCCTTCCTTTGCAGGCTAAAAGCTATTACGGGGAGTGGTAAAACGCCGATACTTTCACTCGCATGTAACAAAATCGGTGATGGTATTATCCTTTGGACAACTAACAGAGGAGCAGTCATATCACAAACAAAAAATAATCTTAGTGTTGGAGGAAAATACTCTAATTTACTTCCTGACGATGTAAATATCCTGAATTTAAATGAGATTACGGAAACTGATTGGGTCGATATTTGTCGTGCCAAAAAAGGCTTAACAATTATCCTTGCTACTGTTGCTTTATTTAATAGGGATGGAGATGCTTTAAATGTTCATAAAGACAGAGATGGCATTAGTCATTGGGATGTTCTTTCAGGAAAGGGGCCAGAAGGTAGAAATCGCCAACTTTATGTAGTCTACGATGAGGCTCATGGTGGTACAAAAGCTCAGTTCTCAAGATTGAAAGAACTCAATCCTCGTGCATTTATTTTAGCATCTTCCTCTGAAATGTCGGGCGATCTCATTGATCTTTTGCCTGGAAACAATGTGGATGAAAAATCTTTATCATTAAAAAATCAAACAGTAGTAGTTTCGACACCATTAGTTGTTAAAGAAGGGCTATTAAAGACCCGTCTTTATCTTGTCGATTGTAACACTTCTCGATTAGATGCATTAACCGAAGCTAATACTAAATGGCAAGAACTTAGCACTAAACTAAGTAGCTTTAATACTTGGCCTGTAATTTGTTGCATCGTAAATTCAACATTAGCAGGCTTAGAAGTTTGGGAATCGTTAGTCAGTCAGTTAAAAGTTGATCCAAAAAGAATTGCCGTTCATTTAGCAAATGTAAATTCCAATTTAGCCAATGTTAATCCTAATGCACCATGGAGCTTATTAGTCGATACTCATAAAGCTAAGAAAAGCCCTGAAGATTTACATGATGAAGGTTATTCACATATCATCTGGAATTTATCATTAAGAGAAGGTTGGGATGAACCATGGGCGTATGTGGCTTATCTTGATGGGTTAGGTAAATCTACTACTGATATCTCACAAAAAATTGGTCGTTTTTTGAGACAACCTAATGCTACTCCTTTTGATGATGGAGACTTAAATTCAGCATACTTTTATTTTAATGTTCCAGATAAAGATTTTTCAGAACTTGTAAAAACTACACAAAATGACCTAAGTGATTCAGGTTATGAAATAGTCTCAATCGAAAGTAACAGTCCGAGACCACAAATTTCGAGAGAAGTACCTGTTAAAAAGGAAGTTTTTGTTTCTAAAGTCGCAGAAACTTTCGGTGAAGACCTTGAAATATTAGACCAAATACTACTTTCAAATGTGCCTCTTTTTTCTGATGAGAGCCTTCGTTCAAAAGGAAAAATGCATACACGAGTTTTAGATTTAGTTAACAGTTGTGAAGATTTGGATCTTAATAAAGAAGAAACTAAGGATGACAATGCTGATATTTCTGTATGGGAATATTTAGTCTCAAGATTAGGAACTTATGATAACCGTATAGCCCGGAAATCAGGAACATGTTTTACTCCTTTTGTAAAAAATGATCCTAAGATGAAGCAGCGGATGCAATTTGGCTCAGATGCAATGTTGCAAATCAATAATAATCTATCAAATATTACTCGTCTGCTTAATAATGAGTTCCATCTCGAATATGAATACGATGACATATATGCGGTAAAGTCATTTAATTTAGTTTCACCAGACTATCAATATGAAGACTTAAATAAAAGAAACAGATACAAAGTTAATGCCTTTAAAAATGCCTTGCATTCTGAATATAATGGCCTAAATAAATTTGAGTTAGAAATTGCAGAATCAATTGATTCATTAGGAGTTGATTGGTGCAGAAATCCATCAAAAACAGGTTATAACATTCCTATCCCTGAAATTGGTCAAGGGACTTCTAATTTCTTTCCTGATTTTTTATTATGGGCTAAAAACCAAGTGTGGGCTTTAGATCCAAAAGGTTCACATTTAATTAATGATGCGATTTTTCTAAAGCTCATGGCTGTATCGGATATACATGATAAAAGATTGAGATTAAAGGTTGGATTTGTATTAGAAGGCGAATATATACTTGGTATCAATAATCGTCCCCAACTTCAGAGTAAAAATGGTTGTACTTTAATTTATAAAAAGAACTCATCGATCAGAGCTAAATCATACCCGACGTCAAAAGAACTAGCTAAAGATTTGCTTGTTTTATAGTGAAATTAAATGTGTGTTAGATGACAAATTTAGGTGGCTCATCTAACACTTTTTTTTCAAAAATCTAAAGTTTTGTTATGCCGTGTATTTAAAATTATGAACACATAGCTTTATCATTTTTTTAATAATTACGCTGAGGAAAAAAATGGAATATACATTCAACATTTTTGAAGAAACAGATGAAAAAAATCATAACCATTATTTAGTTTTTGATTCATTTAATACTTGCCTTGGTTATTTCAATAATATCGATTTAGCATATGGTTTGATAAATATCTATTTAAGGTATTTAGAAGAAATCTATGAAAACAGCTCACATTTTAAACTTAAAAGACAGATAGCACAAGTTTCAGATGAAATTAAAAAGCGAAATAATAAAAAACTTGACGAAATAGTATATATTGAGGGAATAACCACCTCTCTGCACTACATAGAAATAAATAAGGAAAAAGAATTCCTATTTACTGAAAAGCATAAATTATTCTCTACTATACTTACTTTACTAAATGAAAAAAATTTTAAACTGGTCTTCAATAGTGAAGATATCAATACCTTGCACAAGCGATTTCTTTCCACATTGATTGAAGAAAAATATACAAATGGTAGTATGGTTGAGACTTTGAAAAATGCTCTTTCTGATAAATTTGAAGAAAATGACCTTGCTAATTACTTCCCATTTTTATTTCAAAAAAATGAAATAGATAATGAATTAATAGAATCGATAAAACCACCTAAATCAGGTTCATGATTTTTATTTATAATTACTATTGACTTCTCCTTTTTTTATTTTATTAATTTATAAAAAAGGAGATTTCAATAGTGGCCGAACATTACGATTCAATACAATCCGTTTTCTCAGAGTTGATTAGACAATATAGCAACCCAAGTAATAAAAATGAAAAAGGACAAAATCTTATTTTTAAAGATTACACTTGGAATATGAATGATTTAGAATCATTAACAAAAAACGGATTCAATATCAATAGCATTGATAACTTTGGTAAAACTCCTATTTTCTATTGTAAGAATAAAATTCAATTTAGATTGCTTATACTTTTTGGGGCTAATATTAATCATGTGGATAACGAGGGGAAAAACCTTTTGTTTTATGTTAATGAGCCTGAAAATGTTGAGTTGATGTTGAAGTTCGATATAAATAAAAATTTGACTGATATCAAAAATCATTGTTTTTTATCTCATGAGTTGTTTCACACGATACCAGATATATTTTCACCACACCTAAAACCCAGCGAAAAAACAAATATAGAAATTTTCCAAGTGTTCAAAAACACACATAATTGCTTAAGACTACTTTATGAAAAGGAAATTAAGTTTTTCCTTTCCAGGAAAGCTCATATCAATTTTGATCCTCTTTCAAATCCAGTGCCATTTAAAAAAACTCTTGATTTATTGAAAAAAACAGAAGCCTCACCAGATACAAAGTTTACATTCTACTCTGATGAAAATAAGATATGTAATTTATACACACTTCATCAATTAGAGAAAGAGATAAGCAAGGGCTAACTCATCGAAGCGCTACGCTGCTTCTTCGAGTTTCCCTTGTTTTTTCGCCCTTCGGTTGAAAAAAATTAAAAGCAAAATCAACACACTGCATTGACATTATTCCCCTCTATCATATAAATAAATTAAGCATAAGGACTATGCTTTTATTTAAATATATAAAAAGGAGTACATATGGTCAAAAATAATACTTTTAATAAGATCGTTGTAAGTAAGCATTCCCGTAATGGAAGCGTTAACGAAGCGAAGCTCTCACACAGCCAGCTTCGTTCTCATTGCGTCAGTGTCAGATTAAATGATGAAGAGCTAACGCTTCTCAATGAGAGACGTGGCCGTCATCGTAAAGGCGAGTGGCTTCGCTTATCTTTAATTAATAAACTTCCTGCTGTCGTTCCAACTATCAATATTGAAGCCTGGAAAAGCCTTGGTGAGATTTCACAGAAGCTGAACAAGGTCGTCGCTCATCTGGATAGCAAAAGCCAAGGAAGCTCTCTCACGAAGACAGAACTCTTCGTAGTGAAGCGTCAGGTCTCAGAGCTTCGCTTGCATTTAATTACCGCTAACCTGTGGGGAGCCTCCAATGAAGGGAATGCAGAAGATAAAGCGAGGTAAAAACTTCGCTGGCGTAGTGCTTTATGCATTACAACCTGCTTCTCATCACAAAGTTGATCCAGTTGTCATAGGTGGCAATATGATGGGGAGCCTCGCTAAAGAGCTAATAGATGAGTTTGGTGCTACAAAAACACTTCGCCCTGATGTGGCTAAACCCGTTTGGCACAACTCGCTTCGCTTACCTAAAGGTGAATCACTAACGCCTGTGCAATGGTCCTACATCGCAGATGACTACATGGCAAGAATGGGGTTCTCTGAAACGCATCTCAGATGCTACGTCCTACATGACGACGAAGATGGCCAGCACATCCATATCATCGCTAGCAGAGCGTCTCTTGATGCCGGAAAGCTCTACCTTGGGAAGAATGAGAATCTTATCAGCACACGTATCATCCAAGAACTTGAAAAAGACTACCAGTTAACCAGAACCAAAGGACCGAAAGCATCTCCAGCAGCGCCCTCACCTAAACCAAAGCTCAAAAAATCCCGTAATGAGATGATGATAGAAAAAAGAACTGGTGAGCTATGCCCAAAAGCAATCATCCAAAACGCCCTTAATGGACTGCTTGGCAGCAGGCAATCTATTATCGGCTTCGTGCAACAGCTTCTTGCTCAAAGGATCAAGGCCATCCCAAATATTGCTTCAACAGGGAAAATGAACGGCTTCTCATTCGAATACAGCGGAATTTCTTTCAAGGCATCTCAGCTTGGCAAAGCATATTCTTGGTCAGCTTTACAGGGCAAACTCGATTACCAGCCGGAACGAGATAATGGTTTCCTTTTCTCACTGAAAAAATCTGTTATTGAAGCGCCTTGTATGTTCATAACTACAGATGCTCCTGAAATCACAACAACAGAAGCTAACAGCCCCATAGCAGCGCTTATCCATGATAACCGTGCTGGTCAGGACGAATACACTAACGCTTCTGTAAAGCAGTTTCACTTAGAAGCTGGTGCTAATGAAGCGTTAAAAGAAGCCCACGACCGAAGCTATGCAGTTTCAGCGTTCAGGTGGTTGGAATACATCCCCTACCTCGATTTAATTTATCGTATGTTGAAAAACCTCAAAATCCCAACCCTTAAACGCCCTCGAAAACACAAAACCATCACTGGCGTGAGAGTGGTAGAGATTATGCCTCTCCCCCAAAAAAATCTCATCGAATCAGCACCTCAATCCAGAAGAGCATCGCTTTCAATGTAAGGCTGGCAAGCCTATTTTGATAAATATAGCCCAATATATCGATCGTTTATACCGATCGATAAACAGTTGTTGATAGCCAACACCTATCATTAATTCATGATCGATCGGTACAAGTGATTTGCGTTTCTTACGAACTAAGTCAAAATGTCAATTTACATGAAATCATCTAACGATATGATTTAACTAGTCTATTTACTTATTCATTAGCTCAAACGCAGGGTTTGAAATGGCAACTACCATCTCAACTGTAAGCCTGGACGGTTTCATACATCACCGAATATGACTTCATCTTGAACACTAAGGAACTTGTATGAGCATCTCCGCTACGAAAAGCAGGAAGAAAGAAGCTGAAGCTGGTCTTTCTGATGATCCTCGGCAAACGGAAATCACGACACCCAATTTTGTGCTGTTTGGTGAAACTTTCACATTTATTGAGACTTTCTCTGCCACTGTCATCGACTCCGATCCAGGCAATGGTCATATCTGGGTAAAAACCAACACAGGGGATGAGAAGCAGATTTCTGACTATGGTATCCCTTTCAGAAGTTCGCATACTATCCATAAATACGAACTTCGCCAATATAGTGAGGATGGTTCGTATGATGCATATAAAGATGCGCTTATCGTTAATAAGAAAACGGGTGAACACGAGGTAAACTTAAAAAGGAAAACCATTATTATCCCCGCTTTTCTGACAATGCTATTTCATACTGCCTCCACAGCATCGTATTACAGAGCAATGCCTGTTCCAAAGATGCTCACCGTTATTTTTATTTTATTTTGTGCTGCTGCACTTATGTCATTTTTCATACTACCCTGGGGATTTAAAGACGGCTACATTTGGAGCGACCACAAATACATGTGGTTTACATATCTTTTCTCAAGAGTTGGAAGTTTTATTTGTATCAATTTGATGAAAAGAAGAAGCCAAAAATTTGAAAATGAACTTAGAAATCTTATTGAGTTAGTAAGGCGCTAAAATTTAAAAATAAAAAAGGAAAGTGTTGTATGAAAAAAATCATCATCGTAGGATTCGTTTTTCTGGCCTTGGCAGGTTGTTCTTCAGTAGGCAACCAGTCATTGAAAAATGAGACGCAGGAAAGTGTGAAAACCAAAATTTTTAAAGGCAAAACTACAAAACAGGACGTGTTAGCATCGTTCGGTGAACCTGACAGCCGTTCTTTGATCGATGGTGAAGAGCAATGGTCATACACTATGTATAACAGCCAGTCCAAAGCAACCTCTTTCATCCCCGTTGTGGGACTGCTTGCAGGCGGCGCAGACTCACAAACTAAATCTCTGACAGTTTCTTTCAAAGGCGAAAAAGTCAGCACATACATCTTTAATGCTGGAGCAAGCAACGTGAAGACTGGCATTTTTTAGATAAAAGATAAAACCAGCATCAAGGGAAAATTTAGCCCGCAGTTGAAACCTACGGGCTTTTTTACAGAAAACATAAATCACTTTTTAAAGATAGTGATTATCTTTTTTAGCCTCCCCCAAACTTTACTCTTCATTTCTACAGTCTCAGTATTTTCCTTTAAAGAGGATTTTATTGGCTCTGGCTCTGGCTCTGGC
>NZ_VCDP01000052.1:0-800 GCF_033949345.1 Xenorhabdus littoralis | reverse complement strand
ATCCCCGCCCAGCCCGTCAGCAACGTAAGGATTATCACCGCCGCAATAACCAGCGCGATGCCAGCCCCTTTTTTCAGCCTGGCCGATGCTTTTGCGTTACCGATCATCACTTACCTTCCCGTCGTCCGGTTTGCCGGATTTTCCAGTTGATAAAAACGCTTATCACTGCTTTCCGTCACGTGTTTCTGCGGATGTGCTTCAATCCGGTGGTTTTCCCGCTCGATAATGGTCAGGATGGCGTTGCGCGCCAGTTCGCGTTTCAGGGTCATTTCATTTTTCAGGGCGTTGATTTCCCTGTCCAGCGCCGCAATCCGCCGTTCACCTTCGTTCAGAGCTTCGGCCTGCGCGGCAGCATTGGGTTCAGACATACCGGTCATCAGCATCCGGCGCATCAGCAGTGCCGTCTCCGTGGTCTCTGCCATCGCCAGTTCACCCGCCAGACGGGCTGTCAGCGCAGCATTGTCGGGGTCACGTTGCAACGCCTGAATCACGCCCCGGGTGATGGTCAGGCTGCCGGTTTTCAGTTTGGCCAGATTCGCCGCCGTCGGTTTTTCCGTCCCGTTGACCAGCTTCACCAGCTGTTCAATATTGGCCTGAGTCTGTGCTTCCGGCATCGGTGCAAAACCCGTGCCGGCAACCGTCGCGCCCGGTTGGTGCGATTCCCCGCCGCTGATGCACTCCGCCGCGTTGGCACAAGTACGGATTGCACGGTCGCCCAGCACGTTGACGACCGCTTCTGCTGCCTCACGCGCACTGCTGAATTTGGTGCAGCTGCTGCCACTGCAATCCTGATGCCGGAT
>NZ_VCDP01000051.1:0-45767 GCF_033949345.1 Xenorhabdus littoralis | reverse complement strand
CCGTTTTGTGTGATCTTCCATTTCACATTCTTGATTTCTGTATTTCCTAACACACTGCCATCTCCATCCACTACCACGGCTGCATAGGTAAATGGTGTCGGATCATTGGCCATTAAGGAACCTTTTGGGTCAACAAACAGCACTTTATTCTGAATGTGATATTTTGAGGTATCCGCAGTAAAAGAAACGGAGTGTGCTGCGTCAACGGGAGCATCACCTTTGATGGAAAGCGAAATTTGTAGACCTTTTATAGCCCTATGACTTGCCAAAGTTGCCGTTAGTTCTCCGTCGCCATTTGTCGTATCACCTTGAGATTTAAAAACGAGATCTTTATTTTGGCTTTCATCTTGGCCATTCTGCTTGATGCCCCATTTCACCTGAGAAATTATCTTATTTCTTACTGGGTTATTTTGGGCATCATAAACAACTCCTGTGAAGGTATAGTCATCATGACCATTGGCAATCAAAGGACCTTGTGTGTTAACTGCCAGTCGATCCTGAATATGATAGCTTGCAGAACTATCACCAAAACTCACTGTACCGACTTGCGTTCTAGCTAACCCATCCATTTGCAGGAATACTTTCACGTTTTTTTGTGGTTTGGCACTGACTAATTCTGCCTGTAATTGCCCTTTTTCGTTAGTTATCAATGTTTGTCCAGATTTCACCCAATTTAATCCTGATTCTTCACCAATTGGAGGTTCAGTTGTCCATTCAATATTACTCATCAAGACATTAGGTGGTAGTGGTTTATTATTAACCGTATCGTAAGTAATGACGGGAGTAAAAATATAGGGAGTTTTGTTGTCAGCAATAATAATTATTCCCTCAGGTTTAACCTCTTTTTCTTTGATGAAAAATGGCCTAACAATCGCTTCCATTGTCGTATTATGTGTTTGTTGCGGGTTACCATTTTCGAATACTTTAAAATTCAATGGATAAGTATTGATTGCTTCTGGATTCAACAGATATTCAGGAAAAATAATAATAATTTTATTTTCAGCATTCAGTGTGATTTCCCCACCATTTTGGATAAATGCATTATTTTTCAACCACTCAATTTTATAATTGGGATCAGAGTTTACTGAAATAACTTGTTCTTTATGGGTATATCCCGTAATGACGGAGGGCAAAGAGAGTTGTAAAGTGGGGCGCTTTTTGTGGTCGAGGATAATATTGTTATTTCTTTCCACTAAATCATAACGACTGCCTTCTAATGTCCGCATAGAGGCCACGTTTTCTGGTGATAATTGTACATTAAGAGGGACACCCAGTTTATAATTTAAACTTGCCAGGAATTGGGTTTCAGTATGTCCACTTTCTCCCTGTTTATAATCAATCCCCATTGTAAAGAGCGGGGCAGGGGTATAAGTCAGGCCCAACTTAGCCAAGCTAGGGTTTTTCTGTTTAGTATCGCGATTGAATAAGGTTACGTTATCGCCAAAATATTGCTCATAGGCCAGTTTAGCACCCAGATTGGGATAAACAGGGAGGAAAAACTCGCCATTAATGTCATAACCATTAGCAGGACGCTCATAATAATCTTGAAAATGCTGTGATTTTCTCCAATCATTTAATCCATAATAAGCATTGGCGGAAAGTTTAATATAATCTGCCCAGATTTCGCCTCCCAGCCCCAAACGTTGGTTTTTACCTGTTAAATCACGATCATAAAAAGTGTTCAGGCCATACATCCAGTTTTGGTAAAAATATCGTCCCCCCAATCCCACGTTAATGGTATTTCGGCTATCTTTATTGCGATAACCTAATTGAGAAAAGAGTAACCAATCAGTTTTATTATCGTAAATCGGTAACAACAGATCGACTGAAGTATTTTCTAACGTTCCTTTTTTATCCAAGCCAAAGTTAATTCTGGTCGTCCCAAATTGAGATAACCATTTTTGTACTTCGGAGGTAACGGTGCTATTGACTTTCCCTAAAGCGTAGGATTTTGCTTGCTCAGTCAATTCTGATGGAGAAAATGACAAAATCTTGCTGACTGTTCGGATATTATTGGCGATGAGATTTTCGGTCTTATTGTTTAAAGTATTGTTGTCCTTTTTTTTAAAAGTATCTGCTTTATTATCAATTTGTTGTGAGAAAGGGCTTTTTCCAGTTGGGTTGTCATCAGCAAAGGCATTTGTCACTGTTGATGGTATCATCAATGTATACAGGACAGAAAAAATAACAATGGCTCTACTGATATATGATGACATTTATAAGTACCTCAATGATGTTAATACTCACTCAGTCTGAGATTGTGAGATAATTTTCTATCAATGGTGATTTTGATTTCTTAAATAAGGCTAAAAGTATTCTTAGTATGATACTAGATAGATATTTGAAGTTTTGTCATTTAAAATAGTTATCAGCTGATAACTATTTTAAATGACAGATATACGTTGTATTGAAAATTGCATATTTTTGGATGTGTTCATTGAAAATAAGTGATTTTTCACGGGATAGTCTGCTTCATTCATTTCTCCCATAAAAACGTAAAACCACGCTTTAACTGCGAGGTTTTACGTTGAAAGTGGATGTTTTTCAATTTAATGAAATTTATCAGATATAATAATAAATAATTTATATCTCAAAAAATATTTTATAAGACTCTTCTTAATATATGTGAGAAATTATATCTATCTCCATTTATATCTCCAATAGCATAATCGATCAGTACCAGATGCCCACGGTTTTCTTCTGCCCAGTCATTAGGGATATCGATTACCATATTCTGTAGATTATCCACAGTTTGTAAATCAGTTTGAACCATTGTCTTACCTACTAGACGGACTTCTATCGTTTGTTCTGTGGTCATTCCTGAATAGCTCACGATAACTTGAATAGAGCCATCGTCATAATTATAAGCAAGACTGGGGGCAGGTAAATCCAGAGATTGTCCTTCAATGCTAAGATGCAAGGTTCCTGAAAATTCAACAATGTTATCCGCTGATCTTTCCACTGAGAACAGTACCTTCACCGTATCGCTGATGTTGTCAATAAATTCAAAACGGGGAACATAGAATGTCATCGGTGCAGCAACGCTGACTGTCTGAGGAGGGGTTTTATATATAATATCTTTGCGACGTCCTTTCCACAGCACACGAACAGTATGCCCGGGAGCCATATCGTCATAAACAGGAACATTGACTGTTAATTTATCTAATCGATAATAGTCATCTTCTGTCAATAATGTGCCTTGGTCACCTGTAGCGTTAGGAACACTGGGAATGTAATCTGATAAGCTAGACGAATTTTTGGATATAAGATTTATATTCACTGCTGGTGAGCTACGAGTATTGCCGTAGCTAGTTATTGTATATTGAGCCTGATAAGATCCATACTGAGAAATGTCATTTAAAACAAAGAGTAAATAATATGGAGACTCGTGTGTTTTATCAGGTGTTATAGTATATGGTATTGATTTTAGAACACCAGTTTGGTTACCAGATGAACAATCGCCATTTAAGCAAAGTTGACCAACTATTGAATCTCCAGTTTGCACATCATGATAGCTGGGGACTGCCATTAATAAATATTGAATTTCCATGGCGCGAAGATCGCTTATGCTAATGGTATTATTTCCATCTGCTTGTGGAAGGGTTGGTGGAGAAAGCGTTATATTTTCTGAAATATTCATTTTTTCCTCTTTTTATTAAATGTCAATTTTTAATTTTATTTTTACATTGTGTTTCAACAAAATGTATATTTTGAAGAATGCGGTTTATATAAAGTGTCTTTTTTGTTTTGTTAATTCAAATTTCTTTTTTTTATCAGCTAATAATTAAAAGTCATCAATAAATAATTTATTTTTTATTGTGAATAATTTATTGAATTATAAATCAAGGTTAATTCTTTTTACTAAAATATAACAAGTTTAATTAAAACATGATTAATCACGGCAATATCGCAAACGAGCGAACAGGAAAACCTGATGCATTTTTAGGTTTAGCGACGATATTGAATATCACTGCTCCACGTGTCGGCACTTGATCCAGATTAGCCAGAAGTTCTATTTGGTAGGTATCTTGTGCCAATACGTAATATTCACTAAATAACGCATTATTCTGCCTGACATCTTTGGCTGAGTCAGTATCAAAGGTTTCATGACCGATCGCCTTGATTTTCCGCTCTTCAAATAGGAATTTCAAGGCATCTATTCCCCATCCCGGGATTTGGTTATTTCCTTGTGTATCTTTATTATCCATTCTTTTCTGAGATGGCCAGCGCTTACTCCAGTCCGTTCTTAAGGCGACAAATGTATCAGCTTCTATGATGCCATGTTCAGCTTCAAATTTAACAATATCGTCTTTAGACAATGCGAAGTTAGGGTCTTGTTTGGCTCTTTCTGACTGGTCAATAACGATTAAGGGTAATACCAGCTCTTTCAATTCCAGTTCATTAAGAGTACGGGCATCAGGTACGAAGTGGCAGGGAGCATCAATATGTGTGCCATATTGTCCGGTGAAGGTGAAATTTTGCACAAAAAAACCATCTTTGTAATCAAATAGTGTTTTAAATTCTGCGGGTTCAAACATAAAAAAATGGGGAGAGTTTTTGTCAAAACTGTGAGTGAGATCAACCCATTTCTTTGATTTCAGTATGGTGAGTGCTTGCAGAATGTCGCTTGTCATAAACACCTCATTTTTGGTTTTTTATGATTAAACATTCATCATTTTTTGTTCGCAATGTGTTTATCAATTATCTCTGGACTCTGAGGAGAGCTTCACAAATTTAGGCTGTTTTATCATCGGATAGGGGCTGGGAGAATCCATCTTTCAGGTGTAATGTTAATATAAGAAGGCTCAGTCAATGAACACTCTTCTGTTGAGATGATTGAAGTAGCAATAAAAATCACAGGAGATTTTTGTTTATCAAAAAAAGGAATGGATATTTCTATTGTTTGGGTGTAGAGATGTCCCCAATCGGATAGTGTTATCGGTAACTTATCTTTTGCCAATGGATATCTGGTGATCAATATTGATGTCGCGTTGTATGGGTCAAGATATTTATTTTCTGCAGCAGCATGTTGTATGATTTTTTGTGCCACCCATGATTCATTTTTAGCACAATAATTCAGACTTTCATTGACCGAAGAAAACCCTATTTCAGGAATTAATAACATCGTAATAATAATGGATGTATTTGAATTTTTTATTAACATAAAATTTTTTCAATTAAAAATAATAAGTGATGATGATATCTCCTGTTGATTGCTTGAAAAAGTTTCTATTATCATTTTTAGGTTAATTTTTTGTTAAAAAATATATGAATTTTCTTGATTGTTTACCAATTATGAATAAAATAAAATGCCGAAATAGATTAACCGAAAAAGCGATGGTGACGAATTGACACCACCTAAAATGAAAACAAATGAATGAATGACACCGTTAATCAGTGTTATTATAAATAGAATTACTGGTGTCGTTATTATATTTATTTTGGTTCCGTCGTAGTTAACTCCATTTCATAGTCGCTGGCAGGAAACTGCCCATAAGTATCATGTAAAAGTTGTTTACAGCTTTCCTGTTTAATCAGATCGCTGAGTTCATCTAACCGTTTTCGCAACAATCTTTTAGTTTCTTTTTCATTATCCAAGACAGTTTGCAAAATTTTGGTTAATTGCTGCTGTAATGAAATAGGGGTGTCTGAATTTTCCGATAGAGAAGTCACCACTTCGACTGCCTTCAGATAAGTGATCTCCATGTCAATAAGTTCATCCCACTTTTCATTTCTGGCTAAATTAATCATTTGCTCACTTAAACTAAGGATCTGCTGATAAGCTGACAAAAGATCCATATCATTTTTCATTAAACAATATCCTGACTGGCGTTGTAATGAGGACCTATTTGCCGCCAAGAATCTGAAATCTCGGTAAGTAAATTAATCACTTCGGTAATAGCCTTTTCATCATTGCGTAAATTAGCATGGAGTAGGCGGCGACTCATATATTCATATAAAGCAAAGAGATTCTGGGCAATTTCGCCGCCTTTCTCGAAATCTAATCCCTCTTTGAGACCATTATCAATGATATTGATTGCCTTTGAAATAGCTAAACCTTTTTCCGGAATATTGCCCTGTTGCATCAGAATAATTGCGCGGCGTAGGGCGCTGAGCGCCCCATTGAACAATATCTGAATCAACTGGTAAGGAGAGGCATTCATAATTTCGCTCTCAAGATCTACTTGAGCATATAACTGGCTTGCCGAACGTTGATACATAATGTCCTTTATTATCTTAAAAGCTGGAATAGAGATGAACCTGTATTATTCAATGAATTGACAAGTTTACCTAATTCTGTAAATTGACGCTTATAGCGCTCTATCGTGGCATCAATATTATCATTCGTTCTTTCAACTTGCTTTTCAATTGTTTTCAGACGCTTGTTGATGCCTTCGGTTGCTGTGGCGATAGTCCCTTCGTGACTATCCAGCGTTTTCTTCAATAGATTATAAGTCTGGGTTGCAAAACCAGTTTTTTCACCATCTCCCATAAAGAAAGCCTTAACATTAGCCGGTTTTTCTTTCAGGTTCTTTTCCAGTTTTTCATTACTGATTTCCAGTGTGCCATCCAACTTTTGTTTAATACCCAGTTTATTTAGGGTGGCAATATCAGTAACATCTTGCGAAGCAAAAAGCTGGTGTCTTAGCTGGCTTTGAATGCTTTTTAATGTACCGTCACCGAGCAGATCGCCATTGTCTTTTGAAGCAGCCTCACCTTTTCCAACTGCATTGAATTTGGTCAGCGAGTCAAAGGTAGTTTGCAGTTCATTATAAGAATCAACCCACTTTTTGATTGCCTCTTTCATGGGTTCGATATCGTGGGAAACCACCAGTGTTTCTGATTTAACCACGTCTTGTTCTTCGGGTTTACCATCTTTTCCCGGAACTTGTTCCTTAACTTTTTCCGAAACCTTTTTCAGATTCAGCGTAATGCCTTCTGGCGCATCTTTGATCTCATTGGTCTGGCGCTCAATCGCAATGCCATTGACGGTTAATTTTGCATTGGCCGGAGCCATCATTTGTGTCATTGCACCGGAACCGCCACCTTTATCATCAGACTGATAGTTCAGCAGGCCATTCAGCGTATCATCACCTTGAACCTCAATCGTCATCACGGATTTTGTACCGGCTTTTTTGGAAGTCAGGATCAGATAGTTTTCATTATCTTTCCCTTTCATGATGTTGGCATTCACGTTGCCTTCTTTTTTCTTAATGGCTTCACGAATTTCAATCAGGGAGGTTTCATTATCTTTCAGGGAAATACGCATCGGCTCTTTTTCACCGGGCTGCGTGATAATCAGGGTACGGGTGCCTTTACCGGCTTCTCCCAGCGGTTTTTTTGCATCAGGAAATGCTTGGGAACTCAAAGATTGCGACTTTGCAAGCTGTTCGACAGTAATATCATAGTTACCCGGGCTGGCTTTCGAATCCGTACTCGGAGTAAATGTTTTATGATCTTCACTTGTTTTAGTGGTATTGAGTTTATCGAATTTTTTTAGTTCTTCGGAAGCTGTTTTAAGTTTTTCTAAACTTCCTTTCAACGAACCAAAACCGGTCAGTTTCGCTTTATAGCTGGTTTGTTGTTGTGCTAATGGTTCTAAACGTTTTCTTTCTGCTGCCTGAAGTTTATCCAGTATAGAACCCATATCCATCCCGGACCCGGCTCCTAATGAGGAAATGCTGGCCATATTGACTCCTTTATTAGTAAAGCATCACTGGAGAGGTTATCGGACTCATTTGGGAAAAGTTTACTGATAAAATGATTTTTTTGATGGACAGAATAATTGCTGAGAATAGGCGCTGTTTGGGTTATCGGGGCAAATAGCGAAAAAAATAAAAAAGTTTTTTCAAGAAATATTAAAGGTTCTTTTTAAGGGGCCGATAAAACTGTTGTCGGTGATGAACACCGTGAGCAAACAGGCTCAAACTAATTATATCGGCTTGATTTTAAAAAGGAACTCTACTATGGCATCAGTTATCAATACTAACTACTCATCTCTGCTGGCTCAGAACAATCTGACCAGATCTCAAGGCACTTTAAGTACTGCTATTGAGCGCCTGTCCTCTGGTTTACGTATTAACAGCGCGAAGGATGACGCAGCTGGTCAAGCGATCGCTAACCGTTTCACTGCTAACGTTAAAGGTCTTAATCAGGCATCTCGTAACGCAAACGACGGTATCTCCATTGCTCAGACTACCGAAGGTGCTCTGAACGAAATCAATAACAACCTGCAACGTATCCGTGAACTGACTGTTCAGGCACAAAACGGCAGCAACTCTAAGAGCGATATCACTTCTATTCAGGACGAAGTTAAACAGCGTCTTAGCGAAATCGACCGTATCTCTGAACAAACTCAGTTCAATGGTGTGAAGGTATTAAGCAAAGATAGCAAAATGACTGTTCAGGTTGGTACAAATGATAACGAAACTATTGCTATTGATTTGAAAAAAATTGACAGCAATGTTTTGAAATTGAATGAGTTTGATGCGACTAAATTTAAAAATCCTCTTGTTGGTAACGAATTAACTACTGTAAAAGTTACAACAGGGACAGGAGCAACTGCAAAAACAGAAGACAAGACGGTTGATACTAAAGCTATCGCTGATGCCAGTGATGTCAAAGTTTTCCAGAAACTGGATGCTAAAGGTGAAGTTGAAAAAGATAAAGTTATGCTTACCTATACTAAAAATGGTAAGAATTATACTGCTGAATCAACCATTAAAGATGGTGTAGTAGCAAAACCTGGTGCTGAAACAGAAGCAACTGTTAATGAACGTCCTCTGGACGCACTGGATAGCGCTTTGTCTACAGTCGACAGCCTGCGCAGTTCCCTTGGTGCGGTTCAAAACCGTCTGGAATCGACTGTTAACAACCTGAACAACACGGTTAACAACCTGAGCGCAGCGAAGAGCCGTATCGAAGACGCTGACTACGCAACTGAAGTGTCCAATATGAGCCGTGGCCAGATCCTGCAACAGGCTGGTACTTCTGTTCTGGCTCAGGCGAACCAAGTGCCACAATCCGTTCTGTCTCTGCTGCGTTAATTTTTATTTTCCAGTTGAGCATTTATGCAGGGCAACCTGCATAAACAACACTTATAAAATAAGGATCGGCTTGCCGATCCTTATTTTTTAGCCACTTTATGGCTATTGTCAGGGACAGCCTGAAACTTGCCAGTCATTTGGGCGGACAGCAAAAATTTCGCATAGGTGAAAAAGAAGGGCTTTTACTTCATTGTTCAAACGATTGTACCGGTTAGGGGATTGGATAATGGTATCCAGTCTCTTATCCAAAGGTGTCTGTTGTTGTGAGCGATTTGTATACCGCCGAAGGCGTGATGGACAAAAATAGCCTCTGGAAGCGCTATGTACCACTAGTTCGCCATGAAGCATTGAGGCTACAGGTAAGATTACCTGCCAGCGTAGAACTCGATGACTTGCTTCAGGCGGGTGGCATAGGCTTACTTAATGCAGTGGAGCGTTTTGATTCCATGCAGGGAACCGCGTTTACCACCTATGCGGTACAGCGCATCAGAGGTGCAATGTTGGATGAGCTGAGGAGCCGTGATTGGGCTCCGCGTAGTGTGCGGCGTAACGCCCGCGAAGTCACTCAGACCATCCGTAAACTTGAGCAAGAGTTAGGCCGTCCAGCCAGTGAGCAGGAAGTTGCTAAAGAATTAAAGATTAATCTGATAGAATATCGGCAAATACTGTTAGACACAAATAACAGTCAACTGTTTTCTTATGACGAATGGCACGAAATTCACGGTGAAAGTTGTGAACCAGTTATGGAGGAAGAGCATGAGAAAAATCCTCTCCAACAAGTACTGGAAGGTGATCTTCGTCAGCGGGTAATCGATGTTATTGAATCGCTGCCTGAACGGGAAAAGATGGTTCTGACGTTGTACTATCAGGAAGAACTGAATCTTAAAGAGATCGGCGCAGTGCTTAACGTGGGGGAATCCCGCGTAAGTCAGCTTCACAGCCAGGCGATAAAAAGGCTGAAGGCACGTTTGAATCCAGAGAAGTAACTTTTTGCTTATTTGTTTTTTGTTAAGACTATACACAGGGCTTTATCTCTTATGTCTGTTACAACACAAAAGAAACGGCCTCTCAGCCGTTACATTAAAGACTATAAACATAGTCAGACTCATTGTTTACACTGTCATAAAACCCTTGACCGTATTTCGTTAGTATTTAACGGTCAGGTCATCAATAAAGAAGCTATTTCTGAGATGACTGATTTGGTAGATGACAAAACCTGGAATGAGTTACAGGGTAAATTTGTAGCGTTATGCCGCTTTTGTAGTGAAATTTATTGCAATAGCCAGACTGATTATTTCGACATTATGTCCTTTAAGCAGTATTTGTTTGAACAAACGGAGATGAGTCATAGTACAGTACGTGAGTATGTGGTTCGTTTAAGACGTTTGGATGAATTACTGACTTCAAGTAATTATCCGGCTAATGAGTTTACGCCAGAAAAAATTCAGGAACAACTCAGCGAGAAACTATCTCAGTCTGCGTTCAGCAATTACAATATTGCACTGCGTAAATATGAACAATATCTGAGCTGGCAACAGAGCGGTCATTGATTAATTACGCCGATATATAAAGTTAGTTGGATTGAACAGATTCTAGAGGGGAATGCGATTGTCACGCATTCCCCTTATATTTCCATATTATTCTTACTTCTATATTTAATATGGTTATATGTTTATAGTAATTTAATCTTAATCACGCTTTCTAACCAATTCATGTTAAGCCATTTACTTTGGCAACATATTATTAGCCAATCGTCATTAAACTGGCATTACCGCCTGCCGCAGCCGTATTAACACTTAATGAACGTTCGTGTAGCAAACGTTCCAGCAGCAGATTGGTTTCACCACGGGCAAATCCCTGTACAGAAATAATTGGCCCTTTACGTTGTGCAATCACACCACAAACATGGCGCAATTGATCGCAATCTCCATGATAAATAACCGCTTCCATTGCTGTATCTTCATTCTGCCAGTCGTTGACCCAATGAATAAGCTGGCGAACCTCATCCGGTAACTGACGTTGCAAGTCTTGATGCAAGTCATCTTTCTCCCAGATGGCCTGACAGCCGACGGAAAGTACTGCCGCTAATTGTACCAGTACATCTTGCTCATTATCGGCTAGGCACAGGACATGACCACGAGGCAGCAGGGTGTAAGTATTGCGTTCTCCGGTCGGCCCCGGCAGTAAGCGAATTGTTCCCCCTTGTGCCAACAAGCTGTACTCCTGAATGACTTGGCTCAATGCATCATTATTCTGCGCGGTTGACCAGTCAGCCAGTTTGTAGAGAGGGGCACGCAAGGCGATACTCGCTTTGGCATCAAGCTCATATTCAGCATCCTGACGTTCCAGCGTCTGACTGACTGCATTGACCGGACGCTGTGACAGCAGGCGATAAAGATACAGCGGCCCGCCAGCTTTCGGCCCGGTGCCGGAAAGGCCTTCACCACCGAATGGTTGTACACCGACGACTGCACCGACCATATTGCGGTTAACATATAAGTTGCCGACTTTGGCTTTGCCAGTGACTTGTACGATGGTTTCATCGATACGGGTGTGAACACCCAATGTTAAGCCGTAACCAGAAGCATTGATTTGATCCAGCAATTTGTCCAGCTCATTGCGCTTGAAACGCACAACATGCAGAACCGGGCCAAAGATCTCTTTCTTCATTTCAGTAAAACTTTCCAGCTCAATCAGGGTTGGCTTGACGAAAGTGCCTTGTGGCCATTCCTGACTGTCAGCCGCATTTTCATGGACCGCCTGATAAATCGTCCGGCCTTTGGTGCGCATGGCTTGGATATGACGCTCGATTCCTGCCTTTGCTTCTGCATCAATGACTGGGCCGATATCTGTCGATAAACGCTCTGGGTTACCCATCCGGCATTCTGCCATTGCGCCTTTCAGCATGGCGATAGTTCTTTCGGCAACATCTTCCTGAACACACAGGATACGCAGGGCAGAACAGCGCTGACCAGCACTGTCAAAGGCAGAAGCAACCACATCTGTGACGACTTGCTCAGTCAATGCTGAGGAATCGACGATCATGGCATTCAAACCCCCGGTTTCTGCGATTAACGGCGTCGGGCGTCCTTGTGCATCAAGGCGACCGGCAATATTACGCTGCAATAAGTTGGCAACTTCGGTAGAACCGGTAAACATCACACCACGTACACGTTCATCACCGACCAGTAATGCACCGACGGTTTCCCCTTGTCCGGGCAATAATTGCAGGACATCACGAGGAATGCCCGCCTGATGCAGTATTTTTACCGCAACTGCGGCGATCAATGGCGTTTGCTCTGCGGGTTTTGCCAGAACACTATTACCGGCTGCCAACGCTGCGGCAATCTGGCCAGTAAAAATCGCGAGAGGGAAGTTCCACGGACTGATACAAACCACAGGCCCCAGCGGACGATGGGTATCGTTGGCGAAATCCTGACATACTTGGTCTGCATAATAGTAGAGAAAATCTACTGCTTCGCGCACTTCGGAAATCGCGTTATTGAACGTTTTGCCTGCTTCACGTACCAGAATACCAAGCAAAGATTGCAGGTTATTTTCCATCAACTCTGCTGCGCGAACTAAAATTGCTGCACGTTCTGACGGTGGAGTGGCAAACCAAATTGCACCTGCATCGGTGGCTGTATGCAACGCATGACTGACTTCCTGTTCAGTGGCTTCACGAACATAACCCACGATATCGGAAGGTCTGGCTGGATTATTTACAGGTTTAGCCGCAGGCAGTTCCCCAGAATGTTGATAATCATTGCCTAGCAGTGGTTCACTGTTCCAAATTTCCATTGACGAACTGAGCAGGGCACTGGAAAGGGAAGCCAGACGATGTTCATTGGAAAGATCTAATCCTGAGGAATTAGCCCGGTTTTTGCCGTATAAATCGTGAGGCAGAGGAATTTTCGGATGTGGCAG
The DNA here is from genome assembly GCF_033949345.1 of Xenorhabdus littoralis. Lineage (NCBI taxonomy): Bacteria > Pseudomonadati > Pseudomonadota > Gammaproteobacteria > Enterobacterales > Morganellaceae > Xenorhabdus > Xenorhabdus littoralis. The sequence continues at coordinate 32,793 of NZ_VCDP01000051.1, read as the reverse complement.
GCCGATTTGACCTTCGGTCTGTGCCAGTTCCTGTACGACTTTTACCGGATCAGCCACCAGTTCATCAATCGGCAGGGAAGTATCAGCAATACGATTAACGAATGAAGTATTGGCACCATTTTCCAGCAGGCGGCGTACCAGATAGGCTAATAACGTCTCATGTGTTCCCACTGGCGCATAAATACGACATGGGCGGTTAAGCTTGCTGTCAGCGACTTTGCCGACGACTTGCTCGTAAAGTGGTTCGCCCATGCCATGCAGGCACTGGAACTCATATTGCCCCGGATAGTAGTTCTGCCCGGCAAGATGATAAATTGCAGATAAAGTATGGGCGTTATGGGTCGCAAATTGCGGATAGATCAAATTTGGTACGGAAAGTAATTTGCGGGCACAGGCCAGATAAGATACATCGGTATAGACCTTGCGGGTATACACCGGATAGTCTTCCAGCCCATCAATTTGGGCACGTTTGATTTCGCTATCCCAATAAGCACCTTTCACCAGACGGATCATCAATCTGTGGCGACTGCGCTGTGCCAAATCAATAATGCTGTCAATCACAAAAGGACAACGTTTCTGATAAGCCTGAATGACAAAACCAATGCCGTTCCAACCTTCCAGTTTCGGCTCGAAACAGAGTTTTTCCAGCAAATCGAGGGAAATTTCCAGACGGTCGGCTTCTTCCGCATCAATATTGATACCGATGTCATACTGACGTGCCTGCAAAGTCAGGGAAAGCAAACGTGGATAGAGTTCATCCATAACACGCTCATACTGGGCGCGGCTATAGCGTGGATGCAGGGCAGAAAGTTTGATGGAAATTCCCGGTCCTTCATAAATGCCACGACCGTTTGATGCCTTGCCAATGGCGTGTATCGCTTGCTGGTAGGAAACCATATAGGCTTGGGCGTCTTCTTCGGTCAGTGCCGCTTCACCCAGCATATCATAGGAATAACGGAAGCCTTTTTCTTCTAACTTGCGAGCATTGGCAAGGGCCTGAGCGATGGTTTCGCCCGTAACAAACTGCTCCCCCATCAGGCGCATTGCCATATCCACACCTTTGCGCACTAATGGCTCACCGCTCTTGTTAATGATGCGGTTTAGTGAGTTGGATAATTTGTCTTCATTGTGAGTAGATACAAGCTTGCCGGTGAACAGTAATCCCCACGTTGCCGCGTTGACAAACATGGAAGGGCTTTGTCCCAAATGGGCCTGCCAATTACCGTTACTGATTTTATCGCGGATCAATGCATCACGGGTTGCTTTATCGGGAATACGCAGTAAAGCTTCGGCAAGACACATCAGTGCCACACCTTCCTGTGAAGAGAGAGAAAATTCCTGCAACAGGCCCTGCACTATTCCGGCACGACCGATGCCTTGTTTTTGCTGGCGCAGCTTTTCAGCGATGGAGTAAGCGAGCTTGTGAGTCGCCTTGGCTTGTTCCTCAGGGAGCTGAGCGCGCTGTAGCAGCATAGGAACTGCTTGTGTTTCGGGCAATCGATAAGCCGAGGTAATTGCAGAACGTTTCACCGATTGGGGTAAAATATGCTCGGCAAAATCCAAAAATGGTTGATAAGGCGCCTCAATTGGTGATTCTTCTTCGGAAATCTTTTCTTCTTTGCTATCCTGCCTCGCTGATATTTCTGGGATCTTTTCCTCATTTTCCAGACGTTCAAGATAATTAAAGATGGCTTGCTTAATCAGCCAGTGTGGTGTGCGTTCAATTCGTTGTGCAGCAGCTTTGATACGATTACGCGTTGCTTCATCGAGCTTCACGCCCATAGTGGTACTACCCATTCTCACTCCTTAATAGGTAAGACTTAGCTAAGTTGCATACAATATCTTCCATGTTGCAACTTTGTGCAACTTTGGTAAAAGCAGTTATTCTAAATTTGTGAAATTAATCTTGTTTTTATTATTCCTTTAGTGAACATTATGGATAAAAATCAAATATCTGATTGATATATAGCGTTTTTTAATTTATTACCTAAATGTGAGGTAAAACCGACTATTTAATGACAGGTACAACTTTTGGAATGATAAATGTGATTTAGTAAGCGTTTTTTATAAAAATCTCAGTTAATTAGTTGTTAAAAATGTTTTAACTAAACTAGGATAGAATGTAATTTTAAAATAATTACACACGAAAATAATACATCCAGAAACTAATTTCATCTTTAGGTACCGTTCTCGCTATACCTGATAGGACAGGCCAGACACCGAAGCCGATTACTCTGGAGTATAGGTAACATTATTTACGCAAATGACACATTTGCAGATACACGATTTATAAAAACACTATGGAGAAGAACCTGCATGACAGTAAATTCACCAATGCTCATTACCTTCATTGTCTATATTGCCGGAATGTTATTGATAGGCTTTATGGCTTATCGTTCCACCAAAAATTTTGATGACTATATATTGGGTGGCCGGAGATTGGGCAGTGTGGTAACGGCATTATCTGCTGGCGCTTCCGATATGAGTGGCTGGTTATTGATGGGATTGCCGGGGGCGATTTTTCTCTCCGGTATTTCAGAGGGTTGGATTGCGTTAGGTCTACTGATGGGCGCGTACCTGAACTGGCGATGGGTTGCAGGCAGACTGCGCGTACATACTGAAGCGAACAATAATGCACTTACGTTGCCAGATTATTTTACTAACCGATTTGAAGACAAGAGCAAAATCCTGCGTATCATTTCCGCACTCGTTATCTTGATTTTCTTTACTATTTACTGTGCCTCGGGGGTTGTCGCTGGTGGTCTGTTGTTTGAAAACACTTTTGGCATCAGCTATGAAAAAGCAATTTGGTTAGGCGCATTGGCAACGATTGCTTATACCTTCCTCGGTGGGTTTCTTGCTGTGAGCTGGACAGATACTGTTCAAGCAACTTTGATGATTTTCGCGTTGATTCTGGTGCCTGTCCTGATCCTGTTCAAAATAGGGGGAGTTGACACGGCTGTTAGTATTATCGAAGCAAAAAATCCCGAATATTTAGATATGTTCAAAAATCTGAATATCATTGCCATCGTTTCTCTGTTGGGATGGGGCTTCGGTTATTTTGGTCAACCACATATTCTGGCTCGTTTTATGGCGGCAGATTCACACCAAACTATCCATAAAGCCCGTCGCATCAGTATGACTTGGATGCTCTTGTGTCTTGCGGGTACAGTGTCCGTTGGTTTCTTTGGTATCGCATATTTTGAAATGAATCCAGAGCAGGCCGGGCCGGTATTGCAAAACCGTGAACGTATCTTTATGGAGCTGGGTATACTTTTGTTCAATCCGTGGATTACGGGAATATTGTTGTCAGCGGTGCTGGCTGCGGTTATGAGTACATTGAGTTGCCAATTGTTGGTTTGTTCCAGTGCGCTGACCGAAGATTTTTATAAAGCATTTATACGCACTAAAGCCAGCCAAAAAGAATTGGTATGGGTTGGCCGCATGATGGTCTTGCTGGTGGCAATCATTGCAATTGTGATCGCAACTAACCCGGACAATAAGGTTTTGGGGCTGGTGAGTAATGCTTGGGCGGGGTTTGGTGCGGCGTTTGGTCCTGTAGTTCTGATTTCGGTACTGTGGAAACGCATGACCCGCAATGGTGCATTGGCAGGTATGCTGGTGGGAGCTATCACTGTACTGGTATGGATGGAATTCCATTGGTTTGAACTGTACGAAATCATTCCGGGCTTTATCTTCGCGACTATCGCTATTGTGGTAGTGAGTTTGCTAGGAAAAGCACCTAGCCAAGCGACACAGCAGCGTTTTGACGAAGCGGAAGCACATTATAGAACTAAGTAAATTGTAATAATAATAAGCCTCTGATTATTCAGAGGCTTATTATTTTATTCATTTAAGGATAAAAAATTAATTTGTTTTATGATTAGGAATTAATTTTAAACTAATAAGACAAAAAAACCCGTGATGGGGCTTAACTTAATTAGTTCGGTTAATTACCTAACACTTCTTTTATTTCCTGCATAACTGTTCTGCAACTCTTTAGCCGCCACAAAAATAACCTCAGATTTAATCATGGCGTTTCCACCACTGAAAGCCGCATCCACATCATTTTCAATAGTGAAGTTGATGAATTCAGCCTCCTTTTCTGTCAAAGCAATCTTTTTCTTGCTACTGGATGAGTTGGAAGAAACGGAAACATCTCCCTCTGTGAATTATATATTTAAGCATCTAACATCAAGTTTTGTTAGTATTTTTCCATATAGCTATCGTGTAATTACAAAGTCCTATTTAGGGTTTAACCTGCTGTGGCGGTTTGTTTTTTACTTGATATTTTCTTCATAATCGTTGAGACGATAATTGCCAATACAAAAAAAATAATATGGAAACCAGTATAGAATCAATAAAGCCCTGTGCCATTTTCAGCAAAATGCCAATGATATCTTAAATAAAATTTCATGAGGGAATATGTATGTCGATTGATGCGTTTGTAGCGGAAAAAATAATCCTCAAGATATTTTGCGGAATAATTTATTTAGATACATAAAATCAACGAAAACAAAAACAACTTGATAACAAATACCATCGTTATGAATCAATTTGTTGATTTATAATAGGAATTATTTTGTTAAATAACAATTGATAAGAGTTATTATTTTGATAATAATTATCAATTCTACTCGGTGCCTTTAGATTATTTTGACTAACTGATTGACTGTTTTGTAGAGGGAATGACCAACTTGCAAGAGCAGTTTTTGACTTAAATTTTCTGATCTCAATATGGGTTATTACTCGTTATTAAGACGCCTTGTTTCTAACAACGTGAGAATGGGATCACGTAATGGGTAAATACTTTAGATGAGTTCTAAGCCCGGTTGTGAGTTTTGCAGATGAAGGATTGAGTTCTCGCTCAGACGGGCTGATGAATTTGTCATGATTATATTTAACGTGTTGTAATAAATAAAGTTTATCAATAGGACAGTAGGGTTTTTTAAGGAGAATTAACATGCCTAATAATAGCTACCAATCTCTGCTTGTGTCAGCGCAGACGACTTTTAAAGAGATGCAGCGGAAACCGGATATCAAGGTGTTGATCCAGGCTATTAAGAAAGGGTTCAGCGAAAGTGGTCATAAGTGGACCCCTGAGCTGATCAGCAAGCAGAAAATGCTGGAGCAGGCGTTGGAGAAAGACGCTTATATGCACTACAGCAATGACAGGCCAGAGGGTATCAGTGGCCTTAATGAAGGTGAACAACAGTCATTTGTCAATTATATCAAAGCACTGTCGGCGCGTACCACGACGGTCGATATCTTGGTACAAGGCAGCGAGAAGATGGCCTTGTCTTCTCAAACCGATGCTGTTCTGGGCACTGCCGATGCTTTCCGGATACTTCCCAAGGATTTCAAACAACGCCATAGTACCCGCTCCAGGATTGGTGCGAGGCTAACCATCAACGTTGACAAGGCACATTTCAAGTCGCTTGCCAATGCGTTGACCCAATTGTTCAATGATGACAATCGTGGCTGGCTGGAGCAGGCCAAAATCATGGGGCCGAAAAATCTGGGCCGCCGTACCGACCAAGCCGTGATCTACCTTTCCAGCGCAGGAGTCGAGCATGCTCATGCTATCGGCCGTAAGCTCAGTGAATTACTGCCGGCGACAGCCTTTGTCAAACATACCCCGATTGGCATGTATCACGTGAGCAAAGGTATTTCTTATTCTGAAACGGTTGAAGGTGAATCGAACAGTCATGGTCAATCCCGAGCACGACTGATTGCGGCGGCAGGTACAGAGTCCTTTCTCACCGATACTCCGATCGAGAAGACCCTGACGAGAACCTTGCAGAAGCGAGGATACGATGTATCCAACCCAGCATTGCTGGCGCAAGCGGTACGGGATCGCAAGCTCAAGGGGGGATTAGTGCCTATGGGGGGTGGAACCGAGTCCCGCGAAGGCAGCGCCGATATCCAGCGGCTTGCCACCGATCCAGTATCGTTCGCTGAATCCAACACCCTCAGCGCCGAAACATTGGTTAGAGCGGGGCGACTCCCGGCAGAGGGGCGCGCTCAGTTGGTGAAGGTCAAGACAGGTTTATATGAAGTCGAATACACTGATCTAGGCACGAATAATATCGCTGAGGGCAGCGCGAACAGCGTACCAGCGTATTTCCTTGGCTATAACGGCGCAAACCAGGCTAATGCGTTGCCTGCCTATGTGGATATTCCTAAGCAGGCGGTTCCGGGGAGTTTTCTGTTCACTGGATCATTGTCGGGATGCTCGATTGTGGTGACCAACCTTGATGACACAACTTATCGCGTCTACCACGATGGTCGAGTTAATAGTTCGTTGCTGTATGACAATGTGGTCATGGCAGTGGACTATAAGGATTATCAAGTAGCCGGTACTGCTGAAGGCCTTGCTGCGGCTTACATGCAATACGTTAATGATGAATGGCAACTGGTGTTCCAGCGTCAGGAGTATCAGCGAGATGGTCATATGCTCTGGCCGAAGCTGCGCAGCGGCGAGGAGCCACTCTCAATTCAGGCCGCTGATAGTCAAGTAACAGCCCATAGTCAGGCCCAATTCACTGATTACCGTGAAAAGATCCACCAAAAACTCAAAAAGGTCGCTGCTCAGTTCGGAATATCAGTCGAAGGGATCTCTGATGGTGTATACGAAGAAGGAGAGTTTTCTTCTCATCATTCAGCGATTGCCGCATGGATTGGGTTGCGTGATAAGGTTCAAGCCAAAATCACCGCCGACACTCAGTCGTTAGTGGACAAACGAAGCGATCTCTATAAGAGCCGAAACAGTACCAGAGACAGTTCTCAGCTTGCCTTGATTGACCAACAGATAAAGCAGCTCAATATCACGCTGGAATTCTACAAAGAGCAATACGATTCAGTTTTGCGTGAAGTGTTCTCCGTCGAACAAAGCTGGTTATGGCAGCAGATTAAAGCCAAAAGAGGTATCGATGCCGTGTTGCAGATTAATGATACCTCTATTCAGGGCGGCGGTCAGGAGCACAACCTCAGCTTTGGCGAACGTTATGCTGTCATCGAAGCTTATCAGCGAAGGGAAGCGAATACTGAGTTTACTGATGGTTTGCGCAACTTTCAGGATGTCAGCATTCCAGGTTTTAACGATAGGATGTCGGCTCTGGAGATGAAAGGCTTGTTTTTTGACAGTCAGCTTACTCCTAAGCAACGAGGTGCCTTAATCAGTCGCATTACGGAGGCTAGTCAGGCTGAATACATTGATAACGTACTGAAGAAGACAGCGGTATTCAGCGAAGATTTTCAGCGTGCCGGAAGCATCTTCAGCCATCTGGTACCACAAGATTTCTATCTGTCATTGGTCGGAGACGTATCTGGCGGCCGTTGCTATCCTTTGGTCAGGGCCATGGCAGTGGCACTAGCCAGCAATGGTGAGACAGGTATCAACAGTCTGGTGGAAAAACTCTTCTTGGCCGCAGCTTCCCCTCAGGAAGGCAGTTCCACACTGCTAAAAAACAGTCTGGTAAAACTGCACTCCAATGTTGAGGCTGTGCAGGCGTCAACGATGCGAGGACAGGTTACATTATCCGAGGTTGTTTCCCTGCTGAAAAAATCGGCTGGCACCTCGACATTCGCGCTCAATACCCGAAATCACGCCATGATGGTGGCATCTACTGTTGGAGCGGAAGGGCGGCGTTACTATTTCTATGATCCAAATGTCGGAATTTTTGCATTTGACAACACGGAAAATTTCTCCCGTGCCATGGTAAAACACTTAGTGAAACGCAACTTGGCCGTTCATTATGGTGCCCTTGGCAGTAAGTTGGCCCCCGTCTTCAACTTGGTGGAGATCGATCCTGTCAAGATGGCAAAAGTATCGGTGGGCAATGGGTTGGATGTTGCTGACTTAACCCGTCCCGATGAACTGGCCACTGTCATAGAACAACGGCAGTGGGTCAAGCAAACGGTCAATGCCCAAGAGAAGATTGCCGAGGATACCCAGTTACACACCACCTTGGTTACCCTTGATGCTGAGCAGTGGGGAGCAAAATTCGACAAAGCCATTACAGAGCTTGTCCGGGAAAATAAGCTTGACCCGCGTTGGATGCCGGTGATTGGCAATGTCAGGGAACAGAGTGAAGGCCACTATCGCGTCCAATTCATCAATCGCGATAACCTTGAGGAAATGTGGATAAGCAGCAACGATGATACCTTTGTCGAATTCCGCCATTTTATCGATGAGCACATGCGTACTCTGGGTCAGCACTTCACCCTTGAGCGCGGGCAGATAAGGCATAATGGCGGTGTCGGCGAAGCAGCTCCGATTGATGGGCTGAACGCTGGGTTTGCGGTACAGACGCTGATCCAGTGGTTTGCCAACAAGAACCGCAATGATGCGGAACATGGGATCTCTTCGCCAGATCTGTCCACCGCACTCAAGATCCACAGTTACCTTAACTACGCTCAAATGGCACTCAGTGGCGTGAACGATGTGGCTAAAGTGACCAAGCTGGTGCGTACAGCGTTGCGCGGCGAAGTGGTGGGTGCCGAAACCTCACTCAAGGAGTTTTCTTCAGCCTTGGCTCATACCGCTAACGAAGGCATAGGCTTGCTTTTTGGTGTCGCCTCTGTTGGGTTTGATGCCTATGAACTCGCCCATGCCGAAACGGATACACAGAAAGCGGTATTCGGGACTCAACTGGCGTTCGATTCTGCCAGCTTAGTGACTGGTGCCGCCGGGACAGGTGCCGGACTGCTCGGTGCCTCGACGACTGCGGCAGTCCTCGGTGGTGCTGGAGTACTCCTTGGCGGACTCGCAGTGGGTTTTACAGCACTGGCTCAGGCTTTTGGTGCGGTCGCCGAGGATGCCAAGGCAGTGGGTCGTTATTTCAATATGCTCGACAAGGCCTATAAGGGCAATGGCTATCGCTATGATAGCGAGAAAGACGTGTTGGTGCCTCTGGCCGGGGCGGTGATCAAGACTTTGGATCTGCGTAATAAACAAGTGAGCTTCGATAGTCAGTACATCTATCGTACCCATTCTGGCTCTACAGGCTCGGGGAAAATCAATTATTTCTTCTGGATCGGAGACTTCCCAAGGATGGTTCACGATCGCAGTCAAGCAATCGAGGTGCGCAGCGGGATCGGTTATAAGGAGGATTCCCATAAACTCGATCACAGTGACAGCAACGTGCTGATCTTGCCGGGTACACCCAAATCCTTCATTAAGTACGAATATATGCAGCTTCCGGGCGCAACTACGCGCCAAGATGCCGGTTTCGATGTGATCCGCAGGCTCGAAAAGGATAAGCGCTTCGACTATGATTTCTACATTTTTCCGGGCGAGGTTACGATCCGCAGGATCCATCAGGAGTATGTAGCAACACCTATCGAAGTTGTGCTCGACCAGAGCAACAGGAAACTGATAGTGCCGGAACTCCCCAAGGAACTCTATGGCTACCTACATTACGAGATCAAAGGCGCGGGTGGAGAGTACCTGATCGGACTGAACGAAGGCACCAGCGTGAAGCTCATGAGCGATGTTCTCAAACCGGATGGCTACCTACATTATGAGGTCAAAGGCGCAGAGTACCTGACCGGACTGAACGAAGGTATCAGCGTGCAGCTCATGAGCGACGTTCTCAAACCGGACGGCAGTAGCACTATACCGTCGCGCTGGATCATCGATAGCAGCCAGCTTGACAACGATACTATCAAGGTTTCGAAAAACCGACTGGAAATCGGCGGGGTGGTGGTCGAAATCGACCCATCCCAGAACGGACAAGTGCTGGTGGTCAACAGCAAGAACGAGATGCGCGAAATCGACTTCTCCAAACTGACAGCAGAAGTGGTGAGCGAGGATGCGAGCAAGTGGCAAGTATCCGGTCAGCAAATCGAGCAGCATCTGAGTGATCTGGCCAAAGCGCACCGGTTGCACGGGCAATATGTGGTGGTGGAAAACTACAAACACAATGGCCGAGATGTTGGTCAAGCCTTTTACGACGTGGCTAAGGAGCGGATGATATTCACCGACACCACCCACGAACAGGCCAAACATGCCCAATTGGGGGCGGTGATGGGTGATCATGCCTATTTCTACGACGCCGACAACGCGGCGGCGTGGCGGGTAGACATCGTCACCGGACAGGTCGAAGCGCAGTTTATGCCATGGTTCAACGATAATGCGGGCAAGATCAGTCGGCTATGGCAAGAAGGGGATGCTGTTTATCTGGCACGCCATTATCAGCTGAAAGGGAGAGAAGCTGAACTGGGTTATCGGATCTTGGATGACCGAATGGAATTAGTCAGTGCGGTAGGTGATGATGAGTTGCTCCAGCATTTGGCCAGCACCGACCGACATGGTGATGTACTCGGGGCGATACTCCAAGGCTACGAGAACAATAGCACACAGCATGAGATGTCGACGTATACGCTGGGCGCACGGCAGATTCAACCGACTCGTGCGGAACTGATCACGGTGTTCGGTATGGATGCTGCTGGCGTGGCGCACCGCTACTGGATACGTACCAACGACGGGACGTTGATCAAGCCGAATCTGGTGCCACCAGCGGATCATACCTTGTACTTCGAAGCGCATGAACAAACCCGCAGCGCCTGGCAGATCCCGGCCGATTTGGTGTTGGCGGGTAGTATTTCCGGCCTCGCAGGTAAGGAAGTGTTCTTCTTCTACAGCAAGGAGAAGAAGGTTCTGTTCCGTCAGGAAGGCCCTGGGCAGACTGTTCTTGACGCCAGTCATCCCACAGCATTGCGCGTCATCGCTCCACCATTGGCCAACGTGGTCAACCTGAATGGGAGTTTGCTTGCCTTCACTGAGGATGGACGTGTGGCTCAACTCAATGCGCTGGGGCAGCTTAGCTATGAAGCAGTCAATGAACACTGGCTCAAGGGACATACTCACTGGTGGCAGGATCTGGCCAGAGTCACCGAAGGCGGAGCCACTTTGGCAGTATTTGGAGTTAAAGGCATCGATGGCAAGAGTCAACTGCCGGTATGGTATCACAACGGACAAGTGGTAGTGGCTTCAGCGGCATTACAGGATAAATCGTTACAGTTTCTGGGATTCGAAGCGGGTGGCACCTCCGCGCGACTCTTCGAGCCTGCAAGCGGTAAATTATATCTCCAGCCCGCCATGGCCGCGAATGCGTTGGCTGCCGCCTTTGGCTCCGACTATGTGCTTGACGCTTCAGTACAACTTCCTGTTGCCAGTGAGTTGACACCTGAGTTGTCTCTCAAGGAAGTACAGCAGGTTGATGTCGGTATGCGCCTGATCACAATCAAGGGCGAGATTTTGTTGCGGGCCAATAATGGCAAGTTGCGGTTAGTTGGCGTTGACAAAAAATGGCAGCAGAGCAACGTGACCGACCTGCCACAGGCACTCACTAAACTTGCCGATCAGTGGCATGCCGAAGGGGCGCTGACCTTGCAGAGTAGCAGTATGCCAAGTTGGTTTGACGTTGGCAGTGGTCAGATATTTGTAGGCAATGGAATTACAGCCTCGGACCATCTGAGTTTTGTAGGAGCCAATGCAAAAAATAAGACGGGGTATGTGTATAACCAGACGACTCAGGAACTGTACTGGCTCAATAATGGCAGGGTGAGAACACTCAATAAACTCAAAGGAGTGGAGCGAATTGATTCATCTTTGTTACTGCAAGGAGGAGAGGCCGCTGACAATCTGACGCCACCGATCATTGACGGTGTCGATAGTCTGGTGCTGTACGGGGGAGCCAATCACGATACTTATAAATTCACTAAGGAAATGTGGGATCACTATCGTACGGTGATTATTGATAATAACGATCCGGAGCAAACTTTGGATCGCCTGTTCCTACCGATAGCTAATCCGGAGAGCGTTCTGGTGAGCCAGCGCAATGATGATCTAATGTTGACCGACTCCAGCAACGGAACGGCATTGGTGGTGCGTCAGGTATTTGGCAGCAAGGCCAAGGCTCATCTGCATATTAATCTGGAGGGAGCCTCGTCGGCGATCAACGTGGAACACCTAGTCAAGAGCTTAAACAAACAGAATGACACTCAGAGCACTAATAGCATGCTGATGGATTTATCCTGGGCCAGCAGGCAACCAGCCAAACCTGCCATTGCAGCTGATGCAGTTGCTATTGTCTCAGAAGCAGAAGGGGCAAGTCTGGGAAATCTGATTGGAGCAATGGCCTCATTCCCTGATGTTGGTAGTGTTCACGGGAACCCGCTGCAAAGCCTTCAGCCTGTCAAGGTCGAACAGCCGCTTTTGTTGCCTAATTCCAACTTTGTCATAATGTAAGTACAAGCACAAGAAACAACAGGAGGGGTTAAATGCCTCTCCTTTTTCTGTACATTGAATAGATCATCAATATTTCTTAGAGGAAGATCCTGTAATAGATGTGCGATGCGTACAGAATACAAAAACACCTTTTTATCGGAGTATAATTCGTGAATAAAAGTAATACTGCCACTATTCGTATTTCAGCAAAAGCCATCATTATTTGCAAAGACCAGATTCTACTCGTCAGATATAAATCGGATTCAGATGAATGGTATACCCTTCCTGGTGGGGGACAATTGTTTGGAGAAACATTGACTCAAACATTGATTAGGGAGTGCCTTGAAGAGACGACATACAAGATTGAACCTGCACGGTTGGTATTTGTTAGGGAATATATAGGAAGCAATCATGAATTCGCTGAATTTGATAAAAACGTCCATCAAATCGAATTGATGTTTCTTGCTTCGCTTGCCGATAAAAATCCCGATATTCATAACCTAGATATTAATGCGGATCGGGATCAAATAGGTGCTCAATGGATCAGTTTGGGGGATGTTATAAACCTGCCATTATTTCCTGCGGTTCTACGCCCCTTGATTGTAGAAAAGCATTTTTCCTCTGGTTCTCCTGTCTATTTAGGGGATGTGAATTAAGACTGAACGATGAAAATTTGTATCATAGGTTTATCTGGGGCAGGGAAGTCAACGATCTTAAAAAATTAGCGGATGAATTCAATGTCTCTGCATATAAATTTGACGAAATCTAAATGTTGAATCCCAAACGCAATACGTGCTTGATTGAATTTTATACTTAAATGTACTGACTCCTTGTTTTCAATACGATGATTGGTAACCAGTATATATTCACCTAGTTCTTCATTGACGAATTCTGGCATAAATTATTGATCCTTGATTTTTTCTGTCTTAGAAAAAGAACTCTGCTTATGTTTATTGCAGCCCAACATAAAAATGAATATATCGAAACTTATAATGGTTACACAGTGATGTACAACTCTTATCTTGTACATGAGAAATCTTCTCAGGGGACAAAAAGGGGCATTGACCAAAAGGCATAATTAAGCCACTCGTTATAAAGTGGCTTAATTGACTGATTTAAAAGTGCAAATTTGGTGGGTCGTGGGAGGCTCGAACTCCCGACAAACTGATTAAGAGTCAGCGGCTCTACCAACTGAGCTAACGACCCCATACGATTAATTATTCTACTGCGAGAATAAGACGTCAATAGACGATACCCATTTTTTTATCAAGTAGAATAAAACATAAACAATTGACCTATCCTCCTATCGGCTGAATTGTAACCGTCCTGTTTTTCATGTGAAATCCTTCTGTTAATACTGCAGTTGTCTATGTCACAATGTTCCCTTAAACACAGCTTGAGGGTATTAAGGCCATGCTGTGAGAATAAATTGGATACAACTATGGAAGAAAAAATACAACCCACTCACATTCCTGAAACTGAAGGTTCACATCTACAGCGAGGTCTCACCAACCGGCATATACAGCTAATCGCGATTGGCGGAGCCATCGGCACTGGTCTGTTTATGGGATCAGGAAAAACCATTTCCCTTGCGGGACCGTCGATCATTTTTGTTTATATGATCATCGGGTTTATGCTGTTTTTTGTTATGCGTGCAATGGGAGAGTTATTGCTTTCCAATTTGCACTATAAGTCGTTCAGTGATTTCGCGGCAGATTTATTAGGGCCTTGGGCCGGTTTTTTTGTGGGCTGGACTTACTGGTTCTGTTGGGTCATTACAGGTATTGCTGATATTGTCGCCATCACCGCTTATGTTGGATATTGGACTCCGAATTTTCCAGAATGGGCTACTTCGCTCTTGTGCGTATTGGTACTGCTGACCCTGAATCTCGCGACGGTAAAGTTGTTCGGTGAACTGGAGTTCTGGTTTGCCATGATCAAAATCATTGCCATCGTTGCGTTGATTGTTACAGGAGGCATCTTGATTGGTATCCACTTCCAATCCCCTGCTGGACATGTTGCCGCGTTTTCTAATGTCTGGAATGATGGTGGCATGTTTCCAATGGGTTTAAGTGGTTTCTTTGCCGGATTCCAGATAGCGATATTTGCTTTTGTCGGTATTGAGCTGGTAGGAACTGCTGCAGCGGAAACTAAAAACCCAATGAAATCTTTGCCAAAAGCGATTAATGCCATTCCAATCCGCATTATCACGTTTTATGTTTTGGCCCTGATTGTAATTATGTCTGTCACGCCATGGCGGGCTATCATTGCGGATAAAAGTCCTTTTGTGGAATTGTTTGTCTTGATTGGGTTACCTGCCGCAGCCAGCATTGTCAATTTTGTGGTTCTGACTTCTGCGGCATCTTCGGCAAATAGTGGGGTATTCTCGACCAGTCGGATGTTGTTTGGTCTGGCGAAAGAAGGGGATGCACCAAAGCAGTTCAGTCGTCTGTCCCGCCGTTCGGTTCCTGCATCAGGATTGATTTTTACTTGTCTGTGCCTCTCTTTTGGCGTCATTTTGATTTATTTTATTCCTGATGTCATGCGTGTTTTTACTTTGGTAACGACTGTTTCTGCGATTTTATTTATGTTTATTTGGAGCATGATTTTATGTTCCTACCTAGTTTATAGAAAACGTCGTCCAGCTCTGCATCAGGCATCTGTATACAAAATGCCGTTTGGTATTGTGATGTCTTGGATATGTTTGGCTTTTTTTGCGTTTGTCTTGGTTTTGCTTTCCTTGCAGCCGGATACTCGTCAGGCATTAATCGCCACACCAGTTTGGTTCATTATTTTGGTGATTGGATTTCAGATTGTGAAAAAGCGTAAAACCCGTCTTACTCAATGAGTAAGGAAAAATTCCATTAATTAATTATTGATGGCCCAAATATTGGGCCATTTTTTTCATTCCATCAAAAGTGTACCTTGATGGAATCTGAGCTGCCATTTTCCGCATGAAGATAATTGCCAAATTGATGAACGCAGTGCTTGATTAAATGGAGTGCCGGTTTCATCCATTTCATGAGATTGATAAGTGAGTAAAACAATATCTGAACTCAGGAAATCCATGGAAAAATTCTGTGAGAAAATTGTGGAGACAGTTTTTATTTCTGTAGTTAATGCGTCGAACACTATTTTTTTAGTATAAATGTAGCCTGATTTACTGATTTCCAGAAAATTATCATGTAATACAGAACAGAGCCAATCAGCATTATTTCTTTTTTCAGCATGAAGGCTGATTTCAAGGCATTTGAGTAATTCAAAAATAGCTAATTTTTTCTGAGTCATATAAACTCCAAAGAAGATAAGCTGCGTAAAATAATAACAGAAATTAATGCCATATTATTTTTAATAAATGTCATAACACTCTATTTACATTTGTTTTTTTATCAGGTAATTATAAAGAGGTCAAATTAAAAAGGAGTGCATATGGAAATTATAATCAGGGCGGCTGAATCTGAAGATGCTGAGCATTATCAACGAATTTATAGTCACCCAGATGTTTACTCTAACACATTGTACCGTCCGTGTCCCTCACGTGAAATGTTGCGGGAACGTTTACAACAAATTAAGGCTCAGGGTGATATTGAGTTTGTTGCTGAAGTAAATAGCAAGGTAGTGGGGACACTGGGGTTATTTACTCATGCTAATCCAAGGCGTAGACACGCGGTAGGTCTTGGTATTGGTGTTGATGCAGCTTATTCTGGTCAGGGGATAGGTGCAAGGATGATGGAGTTTGCGATTGATTACTCATTCAACTGGTTGGGCTGTATCAGAATTGAGCTGGAAGTATTTGCTGATAATGAGAAAGCAATAAACTTATATAAAAAATTTGGATTTGAAATGGAAGGTATTCGGTGCATGCAATCGTTAAGAAATGGCAAATATTGTGATGTTATGGGAATGGCCTTAATCAATAGTCGATTAATGTAATATATTATTATGTCTTATGATAATAAGGTGAACAGTAGATAATAAAAGCATCTATCTTATTTTCACTGATATATGTTTTAAGAAAAAATAGACTTTTTCATGAAGATCATGAGAATAATTTCTTTTTTTATCAGAAATGATAAGAGGGTTATATGGAAGTTATAATTAGATCGACTGAACCTGAAGATGCAGAATGTTATAAAAAAATTTATAGCCATCCGGATGTTTATCCTAATACATTGCAACTTCCGTGTCCTTCACTAGATATATGGCGGGAACGTTTGCAATTAAATAAAGCACAAGGGGATATTGATTTTGTTGCTGAATTAAATGGAAAAGTTGTGGGAGTATTGGGATTATTTACGCATGCTAACCCAAGACGAAAACATTCTGTGGGGATTGGTATTGGTGTTGATTCATTTCATTCTGGCAAGGGTGTAGGTTCAAAGTTGATGGAGTTTTCGATTGATTATGCATTCAACTGGTTAGGTTGTATCAGGATTGAGCTAGAAGTATTTTCTGATAATGAAAAGGCAATCGCACTGTACAAAAAGTTTGGTTTTGAGACTGAAGATATTCGTCGTATGGAAGCATTAAGAAACGGTCAATATTGCGATATTATGGGAATGGCCTTAATCAATCATCGATTTCATGCTAATGATACAGGATGTTCCGCTGGAGACGGGTAAATATTTCCAGTTGTAACCCGCGAATATTAGTTCACACCAATTATGCAGTAATCATTGAAAATGACTTTATTTACATAAAAATGCTGCTATTGTGATAAAATTCATAACTACGTCAATGTGCTTATGAAAAGATGCAAGGGGCTAAAAAAAATGAATACATGGTCAAAGATACTGAATAGTAAAGTTATCGGTTTCATTGTAGGCATTGTTTGTGCTTTTTTGTTTGGTATTAGCCATATAGCAAGTGAAGAAGAAGCAAAGAAGTTAGCCAAATAGAATAAATTTATTTTGTAAAGTAGCCTCGTATTTGCGGGGCTTCTCTGTTTTGTTTGACCACATCACCTCGATTTGAGTTCCTGAACTGTAAAGGCAGAGAGGGCAGAACGATATGGCTGTATGAATAACCAATAAGAATAAGATTATATTAGCAACGAGGGTAAATATGACTATATGCTGCAATGTAGGATAATATGAGACTCTAGGTACTGTATGAGCAGCTACCCCAATCTGAAGTATGATAAAAATTATTGAGTTCGGTGAACCGATTAAACGGCCACCTTTAATCAAAGGGCAAATACACAGAATTATTTACAGGGTCATGATTTACAGACTCTATCTTGAGCACATCCCTTATGCACCGGGTTATCGCCAGCTGCCTGTATTGTAAAACTTATTTTTATCTTTATTTTTTCTATTCTCTTTATCCTGTTTCTGCGTTAAGTGCAAGATAGCTGTATGTTACCAGCATATTTTGCACTTAGTATAACAGTCATCAGTTTTTTAAAAAATTTACTCC
Organism: Xenorhabdus littoralis; assembly: GCF_033949345.1. Lineage (NCBI taxonomy): Bacteria > Pseudomonadati > Pseudomonadota > Gammaproteobacteria > Enterobacterales > Morganellaceae > Xenorhabdus > Xenorhabdus littoralis. The sequence continues at coordinate 15,140 of NZ_VCDP01000051.1, read as the reverse complement.
AGTTTGTCCTGAAAGCTTATCCTTATTTTGCAAAACAATATCTGCTAAAAAATCTGCGACTTTTCGTATTCTTGGTGAATGGGCCAAATCAGACTGAATCACAAGCCAGATGGGTTTATCTATGCCTAAATCACGTGAAATACAGCAAAGCCCAGCGCTATTGGCTGCAATATGAGGTAATACGGCTAATCCCAGGCCGGCGCTCGCTGCTGCAATTTGACCAAAAATAGATGTAGTTGAGATGGAAAGCGAGCGGCCTTTTAGATTTTTTTTAAGCCAATTAACTGAAGGTAGCTGTGAATGCTCATTTGTCCAACCAATAAAATGAGCATCATCGTATTCACCTTTAAATATACCGGGGGAGCAGGTTGACAAATAATCTTTGCTCCCATAAAGGCCAAAGCCTAATGTTCCCAGTTGGCGAATATTAACATGGCCTTGATCTGGTCGGATGATGCGAAGTGCTAAATCAGCATCACGGCGATGAAGATTAACAGAGTAAATATCAGTCGTGATCTCCAGCATCAGATTTGGGTAATTTTGTTGTAACACAGGTACGTTTGGCATAATTAAATAGTTGGATAATGCCTCTAGTGTCGCAAGGCGTACCGTTCCCGCAATGGCTGCCCGTGTATCAGCTTCATATAGAAATGAACTTGCCGCTATCTCCATAGCTTTGGCTTTTTCCAGTAGTTCCATACCATCTTCAGTTAGCCGATAACCCGCCTGATGCCGGAGAAATAGTGGCATACCAAAAGTTGCTTCCAATCGTTCGATTTTTCTCGATACTGTTGCTACTCCAATACCAAGGACTTCAGCAGCCTTACTGATAGTGCCTGTGCGCGTTACTACCAAGAATATTCGAATGTCATCCCAAATAAGTGATTGCACGATGCGTTTTCCATTTATGAAAAATTGATTACCAATATTGTCTAAATATTTCAATTTTGAAAGATGTCACAATTATTTTTGCGGGAAGTTACTCAGTTTGGTGTGTAACTAAATCAAAACTAAGGTAATAGATATGAGAACATCACCACAGTTAGCTGTTGTTCTAACGTTAATTGCAACATTCTTTTGGGGATCAAATTTTCAGGTAACGAAATTTGCGCTTGCAAGTTTGCCACCGTGGACAGCATCTGTTGAACGTTTTTTCTTTGCGGTTATCTGTATTTTCATTTTTTTTGTATGGAAAGAGGGGGTTAACGGCAATGTTTTGAAACAAAATTGGAAGGCATTTATTGTTCTCGGTGCGATTGGTGTCGCTGGATTCAACGGAGCATTTTTTGTTGGCTTGCAAAGCACTAGTCCGATCACGGCAGCACTGATTGTGGCAACAACGCCCATCACTACTCATATTTTGGAAGCTATCATATATCGTCGGTTACCTGAATTTATACGTATAGTCGGCATGATTATTAGCTTATTGGGTGTTGCTTTGGTCATTACCGATGGTCAATTGATTTTGGGTGGTGCGATTCAGGCGGCAATAGGCGATATCATTATTTTTGTAGGAAGTCTTGGCTGGGCGATTTATACGGTAGGAACAAGGGTATTTGTCAGCGATGCGACGCCATTGGCAACAACAAGTTGGACGATGCTTTTTGGCGCAATCATACTGGCGTTTATTGCAATGTTTGTTGAGTCACCAATCACGGCATTTTCAGCCGGAACACTTGAAAGCCATTTAGCCTGTATCTATATCGGTATTGGTGGTTCAGCTTTTGCCTACCTTTTTTGGAATATGGGTATTGCGGTTCGAGGGGTAGGGAAAACGGCAATATTTTTTAATTTTATTCCAATTTTTGCACTCGTTATACAAATAACGATGGGAATTATACCTAGTTTGGTACAGGTTATTGGAATAGTGATCACTATAATAGGTGTGCTCTTGGGGCAGGGAGTTATTACGGCAGACAAGTTATTCAAAGGAGTTTCAAGAAGATAATAAACATTGCTTTTTTAACAGCATTATAAGTTTTTTTTTCAATAATCTGACATTATGTTGATTAAAAATTAGAGGATACCGATATGGACAAAAAAATTATAGAAATACTGCAATACGAATTGAAAGCAGGAACTGGTGAAGAGTTTCACAGCATAATGATGGAAATCAGTGTTCCATTGCATAAAAAAAGAGGAATAGATGTCGTAAGTTATGGCAGCTCATTGCATGATCCTGATTCATATTATCTGCTCCGTGCTTTTGATGGCTTTGATGAGATGCATGAAATGCTGACTGAATTTTATAAAAGTAGTGATTGGATCAAAGGCCCAAGAGTGGGCATTATCGAGAGAATTGATAAAAGCGTCAAATCGATAATTGAGCTTCCGGCACTATCTATTGATGCTTTGCGCGTACGTCAGCACTGAATTGAAATATGAAAAATTTGTTGTCATCAATCTTATCTGCTGATATTCAGATAATGATCATTGATAAAAATAAAAACTAACATACAATCACCATGATAACTAATTTATTAGTGGAGGTCTCAGTATGGAAAAATTTACTGATAAATTAATTAGTCTGGATCGATTTATTCTGCGGATACTGCGCTTTTTTTTACATGCATTTATTATTTTTCTGATCGGAATTATTCCCGGTGTGTTAGGTTTTTTCTTGATTGAAAGTCATGCCATACCTGATGCAATATTGAATTCTGTCTCAATGATAGGGACTCAAAACCTGCATATTGAGCCTGTCAGTACACTGGGTAAATATTTTGCAGCCATTTATGGTTTATTTCTTCAGGCTATCTTTTTTATTGCTATTGGGATGGTAGTGACACCCTTTGTACATCGGATACTACACAATTGGCATATCGACGACGGTGACGACGAGGAAGAAGAGAAAGAGAAAAAGGAGGATAGAGGGCGTAATCAGAATAAGTAATTTAGACTTACCACTTATTTTGCTGATCTGCTAAAGATTAGTGAAATACTGTGGTAGATATGGCATTTTTAGTGAATTTAAGTAGTGGTAATATTCAATGTCAGATATAAGGTTTTGTTCTATATTATAAATTTATCTTGAATAGAGAATAAAATGATAAATCAAGGTCGTTGTTTATGTGGTGCAGTGGGAGTAAAAACCACTCAAAGTATTGCTGATGTCAATGCATGCCATTGCGAAACATGCCAAAAATGGAATAGTGGTCCATTTTTATCTGTGGATTGTAAGGATGATCTACAGTTAGAAGGAGCTGAAAATATTTCGACATATTCATCATCAGAGTGGGCAGAGCGATCCTTTTGTAAAAAATGTGGTACGCACCTTTTCTATCATTTACATCATCCCAGCTCTTATTATGTTTCGATAGCATTGTTTGATCATAATCATGAAAGTAAACTGTTTCGCCAAATTTATGTAGACAGTAAACCAAAGTATTATAATTTTGTTGAAAAGACACCGATGCTGACTGAACAAGATATTATTAATTTATTTAAATAATTTACCAATATGGGGAAGATATTCCCCCCATATTTTGTGGGTTAAAATAGGTTGTGATAAATATCATATTTATATGTTGTTTTGAAAATATATGATGAAGTCATTCAGTCAATATATTTTATAATGAATAGGGTGGCTGGAATGATTTAGTTTGTTGATCTGTAACAATTTTCTTTCTGTTTTCTACTAATGTTAGTATAATCCGCTGTCTAATCAAAAAGATCTTGGTATTACTCGGGAGAGGATGTTACCTTCTTTCAAATTATCTTATGAAAATCAAAAAGATAAAATTAGCATATCCGCTTGGTTTTGGATCTTATTAATTTATCACTGTTTTAGTGGATATTACGTTAGTGGAGATGTTGTTTGATTAATGTTTTATTAGTTGATGATCATGAACTGGTTCGCATTGGCGTCAAAGGCATTCTTGATGATGTAAAAGGGATCAAGGTCGTAGGAGAAGCCGATAGTGGGGAGGATGCGGTCAGATGGTGTAGATCAAACAGCACGGATGTTGTCATTATGGATATGGGTATGCCGGGCATGGGAGGGTTTGAAGCTGCTAAAAAAATCATCCGTTATTCGCCTGACACGCGGGTGATTATTTTAACTATCTGCACTGAAAGTTCCTTGCCTACGAAAGTGATGCAAGCAGGGATTAGAGGATATTTAAGCAAGGCAGCAACTCCTCAGGATATGATCAATGCGATTCGGGCTGTTTATGCAGGGCAGCGTTATATCTCCCCTGATATCGCCCAGCAAATGGCGCTCAACCAGTTATCACCCCAAAAAGAAAACCCGCTGGATGAGCTTTCAGAACGTGAGTTACAGATTATGACAATGATAACTCAAGGCCGTAAAGTCAATGAGATCTCTACACTGCTTAATCTGAGCCCAAAAACCGTGAATAGCTATCGTTATAGAATGTTCAGTAAACTAAATATCAAGGGTGATGTAGAATTGACGCATATAGCAATACGCTGTGGGTTACTGGATTCGCAGAATATGCTAAATCACGGCGGATAAGATGTAATGGGTGATAAATAGTGGCAGAGCAATTTGATTCAAAAATATTTTTAAAAACAGTCACCAGTCAATCCGGTGTCTACCGCATGTATGATATGGCTGGCACAGTGATTTATGTTGGTAAAGCCAAGGATCTCAAAAAGCGTCTGTCCAGCTATTTTCGAACTCAAGTCAGCAGCCGTAAAACAGAATCACTGGTAAAAAATATCGTCCAGATAGATGTTACCGTCACCCATACAGAGACAGAAGCTCTCTTGCTCGAACATAACTACATCAAGCTTTATCAGCCTCGCTACAATGTATTGCTGCGGGATGATAAATCTTATCCTTATATTTTTTTGAGTGGTGATATTCACTCTCGCTTAGCGTTATATCGTGGCGCTAAACACGCGAAAGGCGAATACTTCGGACCATTTCCTCATTCTCATGCCGTGCGTGATAGTTTGGCTTTATTGCAAAAATTATTTCCTATTCGTCAGTGCGAAGACAGTGTGTACCGCAATCGTTCTAGACCTTGCCTTCAATACCAGATTGGTCGCTGCCTTGCCCCTTGCGTTAAGGGATTCGTGACGGATGAGGAATATCAGCAGCAAGTCCAGTATGTCCGCTTGTTTCTGGCAGGAAAAGATCAGCAAGTATTGACTGAGCTGGTTAGTAAAATGGAAGAAGCAAGCCGGGAACTAAAATTTGAAGATGCAGCTCGTTATCGCGACCAAATCCAAGCCGTGCGCCAAGTAACTGAACGGCAATTTGTTTCTGGGGAAGGCGATGATCTTGACGTGCTCAGTGTCGCTTTTGAAGCTGGTATGGCCTGTGTCCACGTCTTGTTTATTCGTCAGGGAAAAATATTGGGTAGCCGGAGTTACTACCCTAAAATTCCTGCTGATACGAAATTAGATGAAGTGGTACAAACTTTCCTCGGCCAGTTTTACCTTCAGGGAAGCCAAAACAGGACATTGCCGACAGAAATCTTACTGGACTTTGCATTATCCGAAAAAGAACTGTTGGAATCATCACTTTCAGAACTCTCTGGCAGAAAAGTTCATATCCAAGCGCGTCCAAGAGGGGACAGGGCGCGTTACTTAAAACTGGCACGAACTAACGCTGCAACAGCATTAACTACGAAGCTCTCTCAACAATCAACAATTCATCAGCGATTAGAGTCATTGGCTTCATTTACAGGTATTGCAAAAATCCGGCGTATGGAGTGTTTCGACATTAGCCATACGATGGGAGAACAAACAGTTGCATCCTGTGTTGTTTTTGATGACAACGGCCCTGTACGGGCGGAATATCGCCGCTATAATATTACGGGGATCACTCCTGGAGATGATTATGCGGCGATGAATCAAGTCTTGCATCGTCGATACGTTAAGGCTATTGATCAGACCAAAATTCCTGACATCATCTTTATTGATGGTGGCAAAGGGCAACTTGCACGGGCTATCGAAGTTTTCGGTTCTTTGGAGGTTGAATGGAATAAAAACCATCCTAAGCTGATTGGTGTTGCAAAGGGGAGTGACCGTAAAGCGGGATTGGAAACCTTGTTTTTTGTCGCTGAAGGAGAGGGAATTGCACTTCCTCCCGACTCACCTGCATTACATGTTATTCAACATATTCGTGATGAATCTCACAATCATGCGATCACAGGGCATCGCCAGCGTAGAGAGAAAGTGAAAAAAACCAGTACACTAGAATCGATAGAAGGTATTGGACCAAAACGTAGACAAATGCTACTAAAATATATGGGCGGATTACAGCCTTTAAGCAACGCAAGTGTAGAAGAGATCGCAAAAGTGCCTTCTATTTCTTATGCACTGGCAGAAAAAATCTATAATGCATTGAAACACTAAAATTATTGATGCACCATATTATAAACTTTACATGGCCAGATAGTTACTAAGCATTATGCAATTAAATATTCCAACATGGCTTACTCTGTTCCGTATTGCCTTAATTCCATTCTTTGTTTTGGCATTTTACTTGCCATTTCAATGGGCACCGATGTTGTGTGCCATTATTTTTGTTATTGCCGCTGCAACCGATTGGTTTGATGGTTTCCTTGCGCGCTTGTGGAAACAGACAACACGCTTTGGCGCATTCCTTGATCCGGTAGCGGACAAAGTCATGGTTGCTACTGCATTGGTGCTGATAGCAGAACATTACCATACATGGTGGATTACATTACCTGCTGCGACAATGATTGCCCGCGAAATCATCATATCCTCTCTGCGTGAATGGATGGCTGAGTTAGGAAAACGCAGCAGCGTAGCTGTTTCTTGGATGGGAAAAATCAAGACCACTGCACAAATGGCTGCATTGCTTGCTTTACTATGGCGTCCTTGCATTGAACTTGAAGTGGGTGGATTCATCTTATTATATGCAGCTGCAGTACTGACGTTCTGGTCAATGTTTCAATATTTGAGCGCTGCATGGGTTGATTTGCGTGAAGGTTGATCGAAGTGACGCAAAAATCAGCGAATGAATGGATTTTATAAATAATTGTGTTGACTCACTTCGTGAAATAAGTAGAATGCAACGCATCGAACGGCACATGAGATTTGCAAAACAAGTTAAGCAAATCAAGAAGTTCGAAGAAAGCGGGAATAGCTCAGTTGGTAGAGCACAACCTTGCCAAGGTTGGGGTCGCGAGTTCGAGTCTCGTTTCCCGCTCCAAAAAAGGCGCGTTGGCAGAGTGGCCATGCAGCGGATTGCAAATCCGCCCACCTCGGTTCGACTCCGGGACGCGCCTCCAGATTTAGCCCAGGTGGTGAAATCGGTAGACACAAGGGATTTAAAATCCCTCGACCTTTAGGTTGTGCGGGTTCAAGTCCCGCCCTGGGCACCAAACATAAGTTTACTAACGTCTACTCTAGTAAACTAAATCCTAGAAAGACCTGATAAATCAATCAGGTCTTTTCTTTTTATGTCTACTTTAGTCCATTGCAATCAACATGCACCACGGGGCATAATCTGGGGCACCTACACTTCTATTTTTAAATGTGCCCCTAAAAAATGAAACTAAACGCACGGCAAATCGAAGCAGCAAAACCCAAAGAAAAAACCTACAAACTCGCTGATGGTGGCGGACTCTATTTGGAGATCACCTCACGCGGCTCTAAATACTGGCGGATGAAGTATCGCCGCCCTACCGATAAGAAAGAAGACCGACTGGCTTTTGGGGTTTATCCTATAGTGTCTTTAGCTGATGCACGGGCTAAACGAGATGAAGCCAAAAAACTCATAGCTCAAGGCGCTGACCCCAAAGCAGAGAAAAAAGGGGCACAAGCCGAATCAAAAGGGGCACCTCCCTTTGAACAAGTTGCCCGTGAATGGCACGCCAGCAATAAGCGATGGAGTGAAGATCACAGCAACCGCATTCTGCGTAGTCTTGAGCACTATATTTTTCCTCATATTGGCAAGCTTGATATCTCCACGTTAAGAACAAGCCAACTTTTAGCGCCTATCAAATCCGTTGATGCCGATGGTAAACACGATATCGCTCAGCGATTACAGCAGCGTGTTACTTCCATCATGCGATATGCTGTCCAGAATGATATTCTTGAATTTAACCCAGCAAATGATATGTCTGGTGCTCTTTCTACAGTAAAAGCCAAACATCACCCAGCTCTCCCTCACGAACGCTTACCTGAATTCCTTACCCGACTTTCTCACTACCGCGGGCGTTTGATTACCCGAATTGCCGTAGAACTGACTTTATTAACGTTTGTCCGTTCCAGTGAGTTGAGATTTGCCCGTTGGGAAGAACTTGATCTTGAAAATGCAGTCTGGAAAATTCCCGCCACAAGAAAACCCATTGAAGGCGTTAAATTCTCTGAACGTGGCATGAAAATGAAAACCGAACATATTGTGCCGTTAAGTCGTCAGGCCGTATCTCTCTTTAAAACCTTGCAGGGTTTGAGTGGTGAATGTGAGGTGATGTTTCCTCATGACCATAATCCGGCAAAAGTCATGAGCGAAAGTACCGTAAATAATGCCTTACGCGGTATGGGATACGACACCAAAACAGAAGTTTGTGGTCATGGATTTAGAACAATGGCGCGTGGTGCGATGGGCGAATCGGGATTATGGAACGATGATGCAATAGAACGTCAGTTAAGCCATGTGGAAAGAAAAAACGTCCGCGCTGCGTATATTCATACATCTAAGCATCTGGACGAACGGCGGCTAATGGTTCAATGGTGGGCTGATTATCTGGATGCAAATAGAGAAAAATATATAACTCCATATGATTTTGCTAAAAAAGGTCGGAAATAATTTCATCTGGAACTATATATTGCGTATCTGAGACATCAGGTAAATATAATATCTTATTAAGGTGTGCTGGCTAATTTTATACCAGTCCGTAGTATCGTTACGGGCTGGTATATTTTCCATCGTTAGTTTTTTATAACTAAAAATAGTTAATAATCAAAATAATAAGATGTAACACACTCTTTGTATGAAACGGATTACTATTCCAATGTGATGATCTCACATTGGAACTTCGGTTTAATTATCCCTGTTCTAATAACGTCTAGAAACATCAAATATAGATAAGTTAACAGGGAAAACCACATGTCAATAATTACCACACCTAAAGAAAGTCTTATTCGTTTATCAGAAGTTCAACGCAGAACAGGTTACAGCAAAGCGTGGATCTATAGACTTATCGGAGAAGATAAATTCCCAAAACAAATCAAAATCGGCACTCGCTCAGTTGCTTTTCTTGAATCAGAAGTTGATGGTTGGATAGATCAACGTATAGCTGAATCTCGCGGCGTGGTAGCACAATGAAAGCAAAAAAGGGTAGTACAGTGAATGCTACCCTTAACTTGCTATCTTTTAGAGAGTTAGTTAACTATCAGATTTATTATTGGTTGGTTCAGCCTTTTGGCTCTACACCCAGTCTTTCTAACTCTTTGCGGCCTAATGTTTTTAACCAATTACCTAAAGTCATTCCTGCATCGGACGCAGCATCTTCAAATTGTGCTTTTAATTCTGGTGTTATTCTGATTTGGAAAGTGGGAGACAAACCTTTTCCTTTTTCAGTTTTGTCTCTTTTTAAGATTGACATGTACGTACGTAACCTTATAGCATGTGATTTATTATGTACGTACTTTATCACGGTGTATGTACAAAAAGAAACGCCCCCGAATGATATTGACCGTATCAAACGAGGGCTAACCACCAACGATAACTACAATATCGAGGTAGCTATGTTTCAATATACCTTTCTAACTGGAAAGGGCAAAGCCCGTTTACCTAAATTCTTCCCTATGTACCTTATCTCCATTCTGGAGGTGAGCCATGTTTAAGCTCATTATCACAACCACAAATCAGCATACTGGCGAGATAAAAAAAGAAACAATCCGTTACAAATACAAGACATTGCGCGGAGCAGAGAAAGCCGCCATGCGTATTCGCCATTCTTGCATACCAGATAATAAATCTATCGACATTGAAATAGCCAGAACGTACGAACGTCGAGCGCCTATTTCACTTACTCAGGCTATGCACAACACGGGGCTGGCAACTTCTTTATTCTACGTCATTCTTGAAAAAGCCAAGGACGAATGCTCTATCGATTTAAATAACCTGATTGCGCTGGCCTGTGATATCAATCAGGACGTTTACCATGCGCTTCAAGCGGCTGTTTACGAGGAGTAAAGCATGAGTCAATCATCTTCATATGGATATAAAGCCTATAAAAACAGCGCAGAAATAAGCCCGATAGACGTTATCCGAACAGTGAAACAATCCGCCATGAATCACTGGCAGAGCCTGTTACCCGCTTGTGGTGTGGATGTTCCGGCAAAGGGAAAACATGGCGTCTGCCCGATATGCGGTGGCACTGACCGTTTTCACTTTATAGATGATAACTATCACGGCGACTGGCATTGCCGCCAGTGCGACCAACCCAATCATGGTGACGGTCTGGATTTAGTAGCGAGAGCCAAAGGTATCACTATCCTGACCGCAGCTAAGCAAGTTGCTGACGTGCTGGCAATGCCACTACCTGAACCGAAACCAGTTAAAGAGCAGCCTCGAACAGTAAAACCCATTGCGGAACGGATCGCGCTGCTGGTGGCAAAATCGACAAGGGGAGAATCTCAGTATTTGGTGAAAAAGGGGCTGCAATGTCCCAATCAGCGGGTATTGCAAGATGGCTCTCTATTACTGGTGACTCAGACACTAGATGGCACAATCACTGGTGCACAAATCATCAAGCCTAACAGTGAAAAACGCCTTGTTTCCGGTACGCAGAAGAAAGGGAGCTTTATTCCGGTATCTGAAATTACCGGAATGCCGGACACCATCATCATTACCGAAGGTTACGCGACAGCGCTGACCGTTAGCCAGTTACATAAAGGCGTGGTGCTGGCTGCGATTGATGAAAGTAATCTACTGAATGTTGCCGAATTGGTCAGAAAACAGTGGCCTGAATCGAAAATCATCCTTGCCGCCGATAATGATTGGCACTCACAAGGCGAACGGGACAAAAACGGCAAGCTCAAAAAGAATGTGGGCAAAATAGCGGCAGAAAAGACCGCTAAAGCGGTTAATGGCTGGGTAACGTTACCGCCAACGGAATATAAAGCCGACTGGGACGATTATCGCCAGCATCACGGCATAGAGGCAGCAAAGCAGGCATTCGGCAACGGATTATATGAGGTTGGGGAGAAAAAACTCATGGAAGCAGAAGCGGCAGTGATCCACGAAACTAAGCCCAAAAAGGCCAATAATAATCTGGCACAAATGGCAGCCAGTCAACGCGGGGCATTATTGGTTGAGCATTACAAAAAAATCGCGGTACATGCTGAAAGCGAAGCGGTTTATCACTATAACGGTACGACATGGGAAACCCTTTCAGATAATGAGCTGCGTCGCGCAATGGTGGCAATCTTCGACCAGCACGACACCCCGTACAGCCCAAACGGGATCAATAACGCTATTTGTGCCCTGAAATTGCAAATTCCGGTCATTGGCGAACAACAGTCGGATTTAATCGGGTTTAGTAATGGCGTGTATGCGTTATCGACACAACAATTTACCCCACACCAGCCGGAACACTGGCTAATGAATCATAACGGCATTGCATTCACGCTGCCTGCTGTCGGTGAAAATTTGCCAGACCATGCCCCCGATTTTTACCGCTGGTTATCCCATGCGGCGGGTCAGAATGAAAATAAGATGAATCGCATCAAAGCTGCCTTGTTTATGATTCTGGCAAACCGTTATGACTGGCAGCTATTTATTGAAGTGACAGGCGAAGGTGGCAGCGGTAAAAGCGTGTTTACTTATATCGCTACCTTATTGGCAGGCGAACATAACACCGCCAGTGGCAATATGAGAGCGCTGGATGAAGCCAGAGGCCGTTATCAGTTTGTCGGCAAAAGCTTAATTACGCTGCCCGATCAGGTTAAATATGTCGGTGAAGGGGCAGGCATTAAGGCCATTACAGGCGGCGACCTGATTGAAGTTGACGGAAAATACGAGAAGCAGTTTTCAACGATTATTAAAGCCGTGGTATTAGCCACCAATAACGAACCGATGAGCTTTACCGAACGCAATGGCGGCATTACACGGCGGCGGGTGATATTCCCGTTTAATATTCCGGTCAAAGAGTCCGAGAAAGACCCACAATTGCCGGAGAAAATCAGTCGGGAACTGCCTGTGATTATTCGCCACTTATTAAACGAATTTGCCGACCAGAATAAGGCTAAGCAGCTACTACAGGCGCAACGCGATTCTAACGAAGCATTAACAGTGAAAAGTCATTCCGATCCGCTGTATCGCTTTTGTGGTTATTTGGTGTCTGTCAATGATGCAACTGGGATGAAGATGGGCAATAAGAACATCAGCCCACGCGCACCGAGAATGTATTTATATCATGCTTATCTTTCTTTTATGGAAGCGCACGGCTTTGAACGTCCGCTGACACTAACCAAGTTTGGTGAGTCCATTCCCAAGATTATGCTGGAGTACCGAAAAGAGTACCGGAAAGTGCGCACCAAGAAAGGCTATTCCTATAACGTTGAGTTATCGGAAGAGGCCGAAGAATGGCTACCCTCTGTGCCTGAATGTCGAGACTTTAAATCACCTGTATAAAACTTTTGGCTTTAGGTCTACATTCTATACACCAATTCAAATATCTAACTGTATTTAAAGGTAAATAATAGATGTATAGTTATTTTTTAGCTATACATCAACTCTACATTCTCTTCATTAATCTAAAAAGTGGGTGAACAGATGATACAGTCAGTGAATATCATGTTAATTGCATCAAACCCAGATGTAGCAAGGCTTTCAGGGTATTGTGCAGAGGGTGCATAACTGAGGGGGTGAAAAAGATTTTCAGGGGGTAGGAAACAAAAGCTTTTTACCAGTATTTAGATACAGCACCATGAGCTTTTGCATTATAGAGTTCCGATAGTTTTCGGAGTTCTACTCATAGATTCACATTATGATAAAACTCCCAAAATGTTATTTAGTAAGAGTGCTAAGTAACGAGAACATAAGGGGCAAAAAATGCAGTAATGGTAACACGGGACTTTTTCATACAGTTTCGACCCTCTCAGATACATTATAATCATATGAGAGAATACTTCGGTATTTAGAGAGGATTACCTTATAGCAACGAGATACGATAAATTAGAGCGAAATTATGCCAGCATATTAGCACTGGCATTTATCATTGTCTGGTTACTCATGTGAATTGATTTATGAACATAAAGCATCAACACCCATTATTCATTCTCATCAATAATTCTGTCTGGCGCATAACTTATAACAGGCCCCATAGCCATAACCAACCGATTCATAAAATGATGCGCGGCCAAGGCATACTCATGAGTTCTATAATTGACAGCACTCATTTTTTTACCTTCATGCTCTGCAAATCCTGTATATTTACAAAGCTCTTTATCAACTATATACAAGTGTTTGATTTTATTGTTAACAACTCTAATTTCATTAATTATATCATAGGACGGAAGGGATTCTAAATCTATCCCTACCTCCTTAGATAACCTCTTCAATTCATTCCATTTATATGGCATTTCTTTTCTACTCTCTTCCATGATCAAAATTGCTCTTTTGACGTGCTGTTCAATAGTTGCCCATAAATGAATTATTAAACCCTCATCAGCTATTTTTCTGGCATTTAACAATTCACAAACCCAGTCAAAATTCTTAAACCCTAATCTGGCATATTCAATTTTTTCTTCATCCTGTTTATCAAGAATAGAACTGAACATTCCGCCATACTCTTCATCGTAAAGAGCAAATTTTGGTCCAATATTCTCAGCGTTTATGTTATATTGATGCAATGCATACCTGTTGAAAATAATGATATCATCGACCCTATTTTTGAAACTCTTCAGCAGGAGTGCTCTTTTTTCCCTTAGTGAATTTTCTTTCTCATTTTGACAGTCTTTTTTTTCTGGCCCAGGAAAATCACAGAAATCATCCACTATTTCTTTAATTTTAGGGTTATTATTTTCGATATTTTGTGTTAAATACTCATCTAACGTGGGAATATGACCAACTTTTTCTATTTTCATTATTTTTGATTCCATTTCTATATTTAATAAGTAGATGCGGAGATAAGTGTAATGTGATTAATAATCATAATTATTGACATGCAACATAATGTTTCTTATGTAATTCTGCAAGTTGTTTAGCTTCAAAGATACCAAGAATGAAACTTGGCCCTTGATATGGAGATATGTTTAAATAACTTTCCAAAATAGCGCTACACCTCATGCACTCATAATTACATGTATAACAATGAGTTGAAGGATCCTATGTGTAGCATGATTATGAATTGTTATTTAACATTAAAAAATAATATTCGACACTATTCATTTCAGATCCCTTTGATATTTATAATTATCTCGATTGTGATACCCAACAATTAATATGTCTTAATTTCTAATAAATATCGGCAATAAAAAGAAATATAATATCTTTATTTTCTTTTTTGCAGGATTATATATTCAAATGAATAAAATTATTGCATTTGTAAAAAACATTATTGTGTAACCCTCTATCATAAATAGATAACTTTATATTATTTTTCATGGTGTTAAAAATTACAGCTAATTTAACTCGACTATATTTTATATAAAAACGCCATGAAAAAATTACTCGAACTACGCCAACAAAAATCCGATTTAATCCACCAAATGGGTTCACTGCTTACCAAAGCTGAAAATGAAAAACGCTCACTGAATACCGATGAAGGCAAACAGTTCGACGAACTGCGTAGCCAGTCCGACACCCTGAATACTGAAATTGCCCGTTATGAGTCTTTGGCTGATGAAGAACGCAGTCAGGCAAAGAGCCAGCCGACCAGCAAAAAACTCAGCAATGATGAATTACGCCACTATGTTCTGACTGGTGAAGCTCGTTCTCTATCTACGGGCGTTCCGTCTGAGGGCGGCTATACCGTTATTCCTGAACTGAACAAACAAATCATGCAGCAACTGACTGATGAGTCAGTCATGCGCCGGATTTGTATGGTGAAAACCACACGTAGCAATGAGTATAAACAGTTGGTTTCTGTCGGTGGCGCAGCCGTAGTACACGGGGAAGAAGGTCAGGCACGTAGTGAGACTGCTACGCCGAAGATGGAAGAGGTCAGCATCAAACTATTTCC